>NZ_JBHTLQ010000057.1:0-20853 GCF_042679085.1 Phenylobacterium conjunctum
CCGCCTGCGCCGCCTCGGCCGCGATGCGGCCGGCCAGCGCCTGTACGCGCCGCACGGTGGCCGGTCCGGCCAGGCCGGCGCCTTCGGCCATGCGACGCCAGTGCCGACCATAGATGTGCCGGCCGCGCTGCTGACCGCCGATATCTTGGGCGTGGTTGAGGGTGATGTTGGGCCAGGTCAGGCCCGTCATCAGGTCATAGAGCGGCGCGAGCACGCTGCGGCGGGGCTGCAAGAGCACCGAATAGTTCTTGGCGTGGGAATCGACGTTACCGATGGCGATGTTGAAGATCACCGCGTCCAGCAGCTGCGTGATCTCCCGCGCGGTCATGTGTTCACGCACAAGCCCGAACATATCCGACGTCGAGGGCCCCCGCACCCCAGAATGGTTGTGCTGATACTTGGCAGCTGGCGGCTTGCCCAAAGCTTGGCAGAAGTCTTCCTGGTGCAGCCGAAAGACACCGTTATCCGAGATTGCGCGATCGTAGCGTTCGACAAGCAGGTAGGACCTCGCCCCGGCGCGGCCGGTCGTCACGGAGGCTGCCGTCAGGCCGCAACGGCGCGCCAACACCATGCAGAGGGCTTCGTTCTGAACGCTGCCAGGAAGGCGCGGGTTGTCTGGCTTGAGGATGTGGGTCGAGGCCGCGCCGTTGACCGGGATAGCCAAGCCCTCGCCAATCATCGCCAGGGGCAGTTTCTCTTGGGCGCCGGCGAGGCTCATGGATACCCCTTCCTCGCCGACGAGGAACGGTCGTGCGGGCAGCTCCTCGATAATTCGCTCCAGAGCGTCGGCGGGCAAAGGCGTCAGGGCCGGTGCATCCCCGCGACGCGGTTCGCCCGTGGTCAAGGCGCCAGCAAGATCGCGGCCCAGGTTGGCGATCAGGCCAAGAATGTCTTCTTGGGCGACGCCGAGAGCGCGCGTGACCACGCGCAGGGGCTCGCCTTCGGGCAAGAGGTTCATCAGCCAAGGCACAGTGACCTCTGGCCCATGCTTGGTCTGGGTCAGGGGCATGGTCAGAGAAATCGGGTAGCTGTCGCGACCGCCCGTCCAGGCCGCCTCGTACTGCAGCGAGGGGCCATCGGGGCCAGCCTCGACCTGGCCCACAAGCTGATCAGCGGCGTAGATGGGCAGGCCCATGGCTCGCGCCTCCGTCAGAATTCAGCCGAGTCGGTGAGGTGCATACCCGCGGCCTTGGCGGCGGCGAGCGCCTTGCCGAGTTGGGCCGTGGCCTTGCCAGCTTCGAGTTCGACAATGAAGCGCTCGCCCACGCCGATCGAGAGGGCGAGTTCGCGTTGGGTGAGCCCTAGCGCCTTGCGCGCCCGCGCGAGGGTGGCTCCGAAATCCTTTGCCGTTGCGATCATGCTGTCTTCCCGGTCGGGAAGATACGCACAGGTTTATGGCTCGCGCAATGGAAATCTTCCCGAGCGGGAAGTAGACGATGGTCGCGGGCTTCCCGTTCGCGGTGCAGAAGCCAACCCTAAAACTTCCCGATCGGGAAGAGTGACGCGCCCCAGACGTCGAAAAGCCAATGATCTTCCCGCGCGGGAAGAAACCTCACTCGTGCACGGAGCGCCAGGCGTCGCCAGCGCGCGCCGCCCGAGCGTCCGCAAGCAAGACGGTGAGGGCCTCGGTTGTCTCGCGGCGGTCAAACCACACCTCGCCGAGCTTTAAGGTCTCCGGGGTCCCGTCGCGCGCCAGGCTCCCAATGGTCAGATCCCCATGACCGCGCGCCAAAGTGTTCGCGGCTTCCTGCATGCAGGCTTTGCACTGCTCGGGATCCGTTTGCGGATCGAGGGCCCGGAGTCTCGCAACCAAGGTCTGAAGATCACTCATTGCTGCACGTAAGGTCTGGGCGTTCGGGCATGAACGTCAGTCTTGGATGACCGTAAGGTCTGACGTCGGGCGCCGCCAGGGGTGTCAGACCTCCCCAGGCGCGACATCGACGGCCGTCTCCCAGAGGGGATCTGCCGAAGCGGGCTCGTCCGCGATCCAGTTCACGACACTAGGGCGGGCCGGTTAGGGGCCAAGGCGACCTCGCCGAGGCGAGGCGGGGCCGACGGACCCTCACGGCCTTCGCTTAAGCTGCAGGCCGGTTTCCATCGGCCCCGACCCTGTCCCCTGCCCTACTCCCCGCCCTTCCCGGTCGCGAGATCGCGGGAATGAGCCCGCTGATCCGGCAGCAAGCGGGAGACGACAATGACGACGATGGCGATGGCGCAAGCGGTGTTCCAACACGCCCACGACTTCTACGACACCGGCAGCTGGTACGTGGTCGCCGAGTGCTGGGACGTTCTGGCGATCGCTGAGGAACTGGACCGTCAGGAAGAGCGCAGCGCGACGCCCTTCGAGCTTGAGGCTGCGGCCATCGCCCACTTCCACAGCCTGCTGCACGACAACCGCAGGACCCGCCACTGACCCTGGGGTGCGGCGCCCTCGAGGCGCCGCGCCTCGGACCCCGCAGAACAGGCGCCGAACAGACTCCAAGCCCTCGAGGTGGGTGGTCCTAAACCCACCATCCCTTGGGGTTGGTGATTCGTTCCGATTCACCGCCAGGGCGCCTCTAGGGCGTGGCGATCAGGGTGACGTTGAGGGCCTTAAGCGCATCGACGAGGCCGGTCAGATGGGTGAGTTCGACGACCGGCGAAGCGGTGAGCGGGCCAGGCAGGGCGCGGTCGTAGACGCAGATGCAGGTGCGACCCGTCAGGCGGGAGCTGTAGACCAAGCCATCGGCGTCGGTTTGGTCGTAGACCGCCTGGCTGAGTTTGCGCCCCTGCCCTTGCGCCTTTCCGCGGGCGGCTTCGGTTGACACGCCCAGCCGCACCAAGCCTGTCGTGCGCAGATCGATCAACGTCAGGGGCGCGCGGGTAGTGATCTCGGTCGCGCCCCAAGTCGCGGCCTCGACATCGAGGAGTTTGCGGGTCGCCTTGCCCTGAAAACGGTCGCGGACAAGGGTCTCCGCCACGCTCGTGGTTAAATCCTCGCCCAGGTAGATCACCTTGAAGGCCTTGGTCGGACTGGCGAAGCGTGTCCCGCCAAACCCCGCCCCGAGCGGCGTGGTGGCGTGGGCCATCGGCGTAACGCGCACATAGGCCTTCGGCGTGATTTCGACGGCGAGGTCGGCCAGGATATCGGGATCGAGCCTCACGCGCCGGCGAAGTTTGACCGGGCGACCTCAACGACCTTGTCGGTCGCCCCGGCCTTCAGGCGCGCCAGCGGGGCGACGCCGCCGAGTTCGGGATTGGGTTCGCGTAGCCATAGCCAGGCGGTTCGCGGCTCGCCGATCGTCTTGACAACCTGGGCTAGGCCCGACACGGGCCTGCCGTCGACGAACTGCTCAGTCGGGAAGGCATGCTTTCGCACTCCTACGAGCAGGCCGATCACCGCGCCCTGCTTCTGCCAATTGTGCAGAGTGGAGCGGGCGACGCCAAAGTCGCGCTCAAGCTCGGTCGGTCCCGCAACCAGACCTGCCCAATCCTCGACCTTGGTCGGCGTCGCATAGCTCGCGATCCGGGCCTTGCCCTCTTCGGCCGACAACACCTGGCCCAGGCCCGCGCCTTGGCTGACTTCGGCCGGTCCCTTAGCGACCAGCTTCAGGACTTGCGGCGCGGTCTCCGGTTCGGCGGCGATTTCGGCGATGAACTTTTTGAACTGAGCCTTGCGGGCGATCAGCCGCTTGCGGGCGGACGGCGAGAGTTTCGCCGCCGTGGCGCTGAACTCGGCGACTAGCTTGACGACTTCGCTCAGCTCGCCCCTGTTGGACTTTGGATTGCGCTGGACGAACATGCCGATAAGGTCTGCGGCCGCGGGGCTGGCCATCTTCGCAGAGCCTCGGGACATCGAGCGGCGGGCGTTTGCGGCGGTCATGGGACGATCCTCTTCGATCACGTCATTATAGATAATCCCAGACGTCCCATTTGTCCAGTTTGTGCCATGCGTCCGCAGCGCATCGGCTGCGGGCCGATCAAAACTCAACTGCCGCGCCTGGCGCTTCGCCTGGCGGACGGCACATAACCCTTGCCCCTCGTGGACCGCCCAGCGCGCGTCGCGGCATCTGACCTTGGAGGATGTCGGGCGGCGGATCGCTCCAAGACGACCTTCTGCCCCCAGGTTCGTTGGTTCCCGAGCCGCGATGGGCCGCGGTGCAGACCGGCCGCCTTCCTCGCAGGGTGGTCCGAGCCGTCCTTGGAAGCGGCAATGGCGCCTGGTGGCGACCTAATTGGCCCAGCGATGTGGAAATCTGGCCGGTGCATGAAGCCAGTTCACCGTTGAGGCCGGTCACCATTACCCCGAAAAGCGCCTGACGGACTGCGGTCCCCCGCGATCAATCCCACGAACCTGGACCGGGCGGCCCTAAGTCAAAGCTGACCTCGCACGCGAGGCGCGGGATTGCGGACCCTCCGGCCTTCCGTCGCTGCGCATCGTGCAGGCCGGTTTCCACACCCCGCGGGCTTTGACCCGGTCCTTTGCCCGGTCCTGCAGGTCGCGTGATCGCGGCAGGGACCGCGAGCCGCCGAGGCATCTCTCGGCGGTCGATTGGAGAAACGTGATGCTCAACAAGGTTCAACTCATCGGCTTCACCGGCGCCGACGCTGAAATCCGCACCGTCTCGGGCGGCAAGAAGGTCGCCACCCTGCGGGTCGCCACCAACCGCTACACCAAGAAGGACGGCGATCGGAAGGACTACACCACCTGGCACCAGGTCGAGATCTGGAACCAAGGTACGGTCGGCTGGCTGGAAGGCCGCCACCTTCCCAAGGGCTCGAAGGTGTTCGTCGAAGGCGAAATCCGCCACGACCGCTACACCGACCAGAGCGGCCAGGAACGCTTCTTCTCCAAGGTGGTGGTCGCCACCCCGCAGCACGAGCTGAAGTCCCTCGATCGTCAGGAGGCGGCCGACGAGGACTAGCCGCCCTGCCCCGCCCGGTCTGCCGGGCGGGGCTTTGCTGCCTTGAGGCCGCAGAGCGGGCCCGGGCGGTTGAGATAAGTCGCCCTTACCCCCTGAATCTTTTGAAAAATCCCCGCTGCGACCCGCAGCGGGATTTCTAAATTCTAAGGATTCTAAGTTCGAGGCCCGCAAGTGGCAGAGTTAGAACGGGTTTTTGCGCCCATGCTGACCCGACGGGGGATCGAACCTGACCGGGCGGGGGATCCGCCCTGACCGCTTGGGGGCTCCGTCCTGACCTATCGGGGCTATCCTGACCGCTTGGGGGTGGCGGCCACAATCGGGGTTGTATCCTGTCTTGCGATTTGATTCGAGGTCAGGAATGCTGGCGGCAGATCGGAGTACGGAGTCGCGCCCTGGCCAAAGCTGCCGACATTGCTGACGTCGAACCTGGGGCTGAGGACGCCCCGGGGCGGGCGATGCGTGTGGCCCATGCGCTGCAGGCGCGGGACGGCGATGAGTTCGCCAAGCCAGGCACCTTGGTTGAGGTGCGCTTCGTCAAGGGCCAGTCCCTCAGCCTGACCGCGGCCCGGTTGCTGGCGCTAATGATCCTTACGGCTGGCGGCGATGCCTGGGAGCCTGTCGCGCACAGGATGCGCAAGGCGGACATCCGCCGTGGTCACAAGGGTAATGAGCGTATCTCAGAGATGCTGGAGGAGTTGCACCGCACATTGTTCGCGGTCGATGACCTCTCCTGGCGTGGCCGCAAGGCGACGAAGCGCTTTTCGCTGATCCAGTCCTCTCGAGAGGAAATCGATGAGGACGGGGCTGAGGCGGGCTGGATCGAGTGGGAATTCACACCAGACGCGAGACGCCTCATCCGCGAGTCTGAGACCTACGCCGTCCTCAATCGCCAGGCCGTCCTCGGTTTCCGCTCCTCCTATGCTTTGCGACTGTACGAGCTGGGCGCCCTGCGGCTGCATCGCCGCCAGCCCAATTGGCGGGCGGACATGACCGCGATCCGCGCTGCCTTCGGCATAGCGCCCGAACTCTACAAGGACTTCGCACAGCTGCGCCGAAAGGTGCTCGACAAGGCCAAGGCCGAGATCGATCACCTCGCCCATTTCACCGTGGAGTGGCGGGAGATTCGCAGGGGCCGGGCGATCACCGAGATCGAGTTTAGCTTCCATCCGAAGGCGACGCCGGCCCAACCCACGGCTGCGGAGGCGGACGCGCCGGACGTCGCGACGCTTCCGCCTTCGGTTCGGTCGGTTCAGACGCTGCAGCGCCCTGCCCTGCCCGCGCCCGCCCGAACCCCGGACACGTCGAGCGGTCCCGTGCGGTTTCCGACGGGCAGCCTCCTTTATGGCGCGGAGCCCTTTGGCGAGATCGCCAAGACCCACGGCGGCGGTTGGGCGCGTGACCTCATCGCTGACGCCTACCGCGCTGAGATGGGCAGTCGGCTGGCCAACCTGACCGGGCCCAAGCTTGTGAAGTCGTGGACAGGTTTTTGCCAAGCCTTCGCGGCGCGACGTGGCCGTCCCTAAGCCGGAATTGCACCGGTGCAATTCAGTCCACGCACCGCCCCCGGCCGCGTGATCCGTCGGCGGGTGACGCTATGGTCTCGTGCGACGCTGCACGAGGCCCGCCAACGATCGCGAACGCGGCCAAGCCCGAAATTGCACCGGTGCAATTTGCTCCGCAGGCGGCTTGCGGGCGCTGTATGACAGATCCAACAGCACCGGACTTGCGCGCCCGTTGTCACCCCCACCAGGACAGGATGGCCGGTCATCAAGGGTGTGTTGGCGGGCTCTTCTCAGATCGTGGCCAGGCTGGTGCAATTGCACCGGTGCAATTTCACACTCCGCTGGCTCCCAAAGGGGCGGGGCGGCCCCCAATCGGTCAGGTATGGCCTAGTGGAAACGCCTGAATCGACCTTCACTGACGGACTTAACGTTAACACCTCCTTAAAAATGCGCTAGTAGCGTCCCGGCTGCCCCACTTTCGATTTTCAGACGGTTGGGGCTGGTTTATCGAAACCTGCAGGAGGCTGTGAGGTCCAATGTCGAACGTCGCGGAAGCTGCCGCCCCCTCTCTCGCCGGCCCTGTTTCGCAGCTGGCGCGGCGGGCTTCGGCCGTTGTCGAGAACCTGAGGGATAGCGCGCGGGCCGCGCGGGCCGGGGATCGCCGTGAGCCGTTGTTCTCCATCAGCGAGGCGGCCGACCTTGTCGGACGCACCCCGGCCGCGATCCGAGACGCGGAGAAGGATGGGCGCCTGCCGGAGCCGCCGCGCACCGAGACCAACCGCCGCGTCGGATACACACTCGCCCAGGTCAATGACATGCGCGGCGTCTTCGGCACCCGGCCGTGGCGCAAACTCGAAGACCCCTGCGCGGTCATCGCTGTGCAGAACTTCAAGGGGGGCGTCGGTAAGTCGACGCTATCGGTTCACCTGGCGCAGTACATGGCGATCCAGGGCTATCGAGTCGCCCTGATTGACTGCGACAGCCAGGCCTCCAGCACGACCCTTTTCGGCTATGTGCCAGACCTCGACCTCACCGAGGATCAGACCCTCTATCCGTTCCTGCGCGAAGACGACAAACGCTCGCTCGACTACGCGCTGCTCGACACCCACTTTGACGGCCTGAAACTGATCCCGGCCAATCTGCACCTGTTCCAATCGGAATATGAACTAGCGGCGCGGATGGCGCGCGGCGGGGGCGGCCTGCTCGACCGGCTCGCTCAAGGCATCGCGTCGATCGCCGATCAGTTCGATGTGGTCATACTGGACCCGCCGCCGGCCCTGGGGGCCATCTCGCTCTCGGTACTCCGCGCCGCGAACGCTCTGGTCATACCGGTGCCCCCGACGGTGATGGACTTCTCATCGACCGCGGCGTTCCTGACCATGCTTGACGAGACGCTCAACCAGCTAGCGTCGCGCGACCTTGCGCCGGACCTCAACTTTGTCCGCGTCGTCGCGTCCAAGGTCGACGAAAACAAGTCGATGCAAAAGGAGCTGCTGGCCCTCATGCGGCAGGTTTTCGGTCTGGCGATGATCCGAACGCCGATGAAGGACTCCGCCGAGATCGACAACGTCACGGCGCGCCTGATGACCGTCTATGAAATGAACAGCCCGATGACGAGCAAATCGGTGCGCGACCGCTGTCTGACCTACCTCAACGGCGTCAACGAGGAGATCCTTCTCGATGTGCGCCAGACCTGGCCCAGCCACGTCGAGCGCCTGCGCAAGGAGGGCCACGCATGACCTGCAAGAACACAAATTGCACCGGTGCAATTTCGGCTGAAAGGGCGCGCTCATGAGCTCCAAGAACCGCTCTTTCGCCGCGGGCCTGATGGGCTCGCTGGACGACGCCGCGCCGCAGCCCGAGGCGCCGACGCGCATGCCGGTTGGCATCCTCGCAAACCGCGAAAACCGGATGGCCGAACTGGCGTCGGGCGCCGTGGTCGGCCGGGCCATCGAGCAGGTGGATCCCGCCCGTTGCCGTCTTTGGGCCGAGCACAATCGCGACTACGCCGCTCTGGACGAGACCCGCTGCGCGGACCTGATCGAGAGCTTCAAGGCCCAGGGGCGCCAGGAAGTCCCCGCCATCGTCCGCCGTGTGCGCGGCGACCCGGATATCGACTTCGAGGTCATTTGCGGCGCTCGCCGGCATTGGACCGTGTCCTGGCTGCGCGCTCACAACTACACCGACTTCCGCTTCCTCGTGGAGGTCCGCGAGCTCACGGACGAAGAGGCGTTCCGGATCTCCGATCTGGAGAACCGGGCCCGCGAGGACCTTAGCGATATCGAGCGGGCGCGGGACTATCTGAAGGCGCTTGAGCGCCACTATGGCGGTCGCCAGAAGGACATGGCGGGCCGTCTCAATGTCTCGGAGGCCTGGCTCAGCCGTTACCTCGATCTGGCGCGCCTGCCCGGCGACCTCGTGGCGGCGTTCAGCGATCCGCACGACCTGAAGATCAAGCACGTCACGCAGTTGAAACCGCTGCTGAAGCCAGATGACCGGGCGCGCCGCGTGCTGGCCGAAGCCGGGGCGATCGCCAAGCTGAAAGGGGAGGGGAGCCCGGCGAAGCCGCAGGACGTCATCCGCCGCCTCGTGATCGCTGCTGACCCCCCCAAGAAGTCAGGATCCCCCAAGCGGTCAGGATCGGCCGACGCCGTGGTGTCCGCGTCCGGCGCCCCGGTGCTGCGGATCAACGGCAAGAAGGGCAGGGAGGTGAGCCTCACCCTTCTGCTGGCCGGCGGTGCGTCACGAGCCGAGGCCGAGACGGCGTTGGGTTCGGTTCTGGACACCTACTGGCCAAAGCCGACAGCCTAAGTTGCCGATTGGCAACTCAGGGACCCAACCTTGGCCGTTAGAGACCCTGAGCGAGGGGTATGAGGGCGAGCAGACGCTCGATCTCGGCTTCCAAGGCGCTCGAGATCGGCAGGTGGGCGCGCTCCTGGCCCCAGACCTGGTGGAAGCGGTCGACCGCCTCCGTCGCCGTGTCCTTCGCCAAGGCTTCGGGAATACCGGCCTTGGCGGCCATATAGATTAGCTCGCCCAAGGTCAGCTCAGCGACCTTCTTCGTGCGGGCGAACTTCAACGCCGCATTCTCATCGGGAAGGTAGAGGGTCGTCGATAGGAAGTCGTAGCCGGGGGCCAGCTTGGGCGTGCGACTGTCCGGATAGATCAGCGACCAGTTCTTCAGGTGCATGTCGGCATTGCCGATCAGGGCGTTGAACACCAGACGGCGGATGAACTCGCTCACCCCGGCCTCGCCCGTTTCCAACCAGAGCACCTTGGCGATGTTGCGGTAGGAACCCTTGTCGTACTTCTCCACCGGATAGACGCCGAAGACTTGGGCGAAGTCCTCGATGTGGACGGGGGGGCCTTTGGGGGGGCGGTCGAAGCGGCGGATGGCGAAGGCATCCTCCTCGAACCTGCCCAGGCCCTCGGGCAGGCCCTCGATCTGATTGAGCGGCAGGAGCTCGACGTCGGGGATATCCATGCCCATGGCCCGGGCCAGGCGCATCATCGAAAATTCGTTGGCCGCCACGGCGGGAAACCGCATCGATGGCAGCTTTATGATCCAATCGCCGCCGCGGCCGCTCGCGGGAATCGTCAGACCGCCCTGAGCCTTCTGGACGGCCGAGAATTTCAGCTGCACGCCGGCCAGCGAAAAGCGCAAGGCCGCTGCGTGTGTCCCGGCGCCGCTATCGACCGAATGGTCATCGGGCGTATCGACGTCGTCGACTTCGCCGCTCCCCCTCGGCCGCACAGTGATGGCGCCGGGCAAGTCCAGCCCCAGGGTCTCCAACAGGGGATATTCCCGCATCGGCTTCACACCGGCGCGCTTGGCGAGATAATCGCGCAGCGGGCCTTCAGGCAGGAGGTTGGAAAAGAACGGCATGAGCCGCGTCTGGGTCGGCCTGTGGTCCCTTAGCAAGCCGCCGCGATCTCCTTTGAACGACAGGCTAAGCGTGGGCCGGTCTGGGTCCTCGGCGTAGGCGTCGTCGAAGGCAAAGATCGACTGGTCGCCGCCGAGTGCGGTGATCAGGCCGATCCTTCTGTCGCCGAGCAGAACTTCCAAGGCATCCGCCGCCATCGTCAGTCCTCCTCGTCCAGGCTGTAGGCCGGCCGTTCGCCTGCCGGGGCATGCACAAGCATGTTTCTCAGGTCCTTGAGCCTTTGCGCCGCGTCGCGGATCGGCCGGGCGTGGCTCGGGCGCTCGGCAGGTGGATAGGTCAGAAAGCCATGCAGCAGGATCTGCACGCTCTTCAGATCCGCAGTCACGGCGCGCGTGTTGAGGGCGGCCGTCAGCGGGTGGAGGTCTCGCAGGCTGGAACGCAGCGCGGCGATGTCCTCGCGATCCGGGGCCATGGCGTGGGCTTCATCCGCGAGCCGCAGGAGGTCGTCCATGAGGTTCTTCGACGTGCGCTCCTGCGATCGCACCTTGGTTGATCGCACGGTCGCTTCGACCGCGGTGAGGGCCGCTTTGGGGATTAGCTGCAGTTCAAGTTCGAGCGCGCGCGCCAGCTCGGTGAGGGTGGAGGCCTGCGGGTCCACGTCGGCATTTTCGATGCGGGAGATTTGCGCCTGGGGCATATGGGTGCGCGCGCTCAGATCGCGCTGACTCCAGCCCTTGGCGTGCCGTGCTTCGCGGATCGCCAGACCCAAGGCGGCCAAGGCGGGGCTTTTTGATAGTCTATTCTGCATCATAAGGCCTATGTGATATCTGGTTCGATATCAGAAAGTCTCACCGCTGGCCACCTTCTGATATCGCTTAAGATATCAACATCTATTCGTGATGCAGTAAAGAACATCACTCGATGCTCCGACACTGGAGAAGTTGCCCATGGGCAACTGCCGGTCGCCAGCTGGACCTTAGCTGGCGGGAAGTCGTGCCCACAATCGCCGGGCATGAGCCACACCGTGGCCGCAGGCCTTGCCGAGCCTTCGGCTCGTCTTGGCTGCCCTGGTTTCCCGCATGCTCCAAACTCTTCCATCAAACCGCTTGGCCCCCCTGGCGAGCGTCCTGGCCGCCGGTGTGCTGGTCCTTGGCGGCGTCTTTCTCGCGACCGGCGGCGGCGCTCGCCCGCTGCTCCTTTGGAACCGCACCGCTAGCGAACCTGAAGGGCTTTATGTGCACGACCGCGGCCCGGTTTCGGTCGGCGCCCTCGTCGCCTTTCAAGCGCCTCGCACAGCCTTCCCCTACGCCGATGGCCAGATGGCCTATCTGCGGCGCGTTCCTATTCTGAAGTCGGTCGCCGCCGTGTCCGGCGATGAGGTCTGCACCGACAATGACCGGCTTCGGATCAACGGTCAGACGCTGGCTCCCATCCTCAAGACCGACCGTCGGGGCGTGACCTTGCCGCGATGGCGCGGCTGCCGGCGGCTCAGAGCGGGCGAGCTGTTCGCCTTCTCCGACCGCATCCCCAACAGCTTCGACAGCCGCTATTTCGGGCCCGTCAGCCGCACCGACATCGTCGGCGTCTTCCGTCCCCTGGGCCATAGCGCCCCGTCGGGAGACCGCTGATGGATCCGGCCGCGCTCGCGGGCCTGTGCCTGCTCTTGGCCCGCGGGCAGACCGCGCAGCCTCTCCTGGCAGGGGTCAATTGCCCTGCGCCTGCAACGGCTCGCGCTGCGACGGCGGGGGGCGCCGCCGCAGGCGGCCTCGCGCCCCTCGTTGCCAGTCCTTCGGCGCGAGAAGCGATCACGCGGGTCGCCTTTGCCGAGGCGGGCAACCAAGGCGACAGCGGACTGGCGGCTGTCGTCTACACGATCCTCAACCGGGTCCAGGATGGTCGATGGGGTACGTCGGTCGATGCCGTCGTCAATGCGCGTGGCCAGTTCGAGCCGGTCATGCGCGCTGGCGGCGACTGGCGTCGCCTGCCGGCCTCTACGGTGGCCCAACGCGCGCGGATCGAGACCATTCTGAATCTGGCGCTTGAAGGCCGGTTGCCCGACCTGACGAACGGGGCGCGGTTCTTCCAGAACCCGCAAATCGTGGCTGATCGCGCCAGCCGGGGAGAGGTCTCCGAGGGCCTGGTCAACTTTGGCGGCACAGGGCCGTCGGCGGTCATCGGCGCGCACAGCTTCTATGTCGAGGCGCGATCTGGAGCGGGGAGGGGGCCTCGCGCCGCGACACCCACCTCTCCCCCTCGTGGCCCCCCGTCTTCCGCCGCCTGGTCGGCGGCCGGCGGGGCGATCTTTGTCGGCGAGAACCGTATTGAGGCGATGGCCGATACGCCGATGGCGCCGGCGTCTTCCGGGGCAGGGCAGGGCCCGGTTCGCGCGACCAAGGTCGCCGATCCCGGCCGTGCGATCTTCGTGGTTGGACCGGGCCTGGCGGCAGGGTCCGATCAATGATCAGGCCGCCCGCCACGCATGGTCGAGGTCCGCGTAGTCGGGGTCGAGTTCGCTTGGCACCAGGGCGTCCGCATCCTCTTGGGCAAGGGCGGTTTCGGCCAGCACATCGAAGTCTGGGAGGGGCTCGCCAGCCGCCTGAAGTGCGCTTTCAGCGTCCTCGTCGAGGTCTCCGCCGGGTCGCAAGGCCAGGGGCACATTGCCCAGAAGTTCGCGGACGGTCAGGCGGTCTCGGACCCGCTCGACCCGGCGATCCAGGATGTCGACCAGGCGGGCGAGAAGCTCGTCGTCGCCGGCGAAATGCGCGTCGCCTGCCTCTGCCAGCAGGGCGCCGCCAATGATGATCTTGCCGCGAGTTTCGCGTCTGCGTTTGTTGATGGACCAGAGGGCTTCGAGGCGCTCGACGCGGGCCTTCAGGACGTGGAATCGCTTGGCGTCGTCCTCGATGTCTTCGAGCGGGGTGACGTGCCGCTGCTTATGGATTCCGTCCTGCCCGGCCTCGCGCAACGCGGTCTCCAGCTCGGCCAGGCGCTCCGTCAGGCTCGCCTCTTCGTCGATCCGCTTGGCCCTGCCCCGGTCGTTTGATCGGGCCGCCCAGAGCTCCCGTTTGCGGGCGAGCTGGGCGGGCGAGCGGGGCTTGTACTTGGAGGGACGCGCGTTCCTGCGGCGCTTGTCGACCTTGGCCATGGTGCGGCCTTTCACTGATAAAAAAGCACGAAACGGCGTAATGCTGACATTAAAGCGCAAATTGGTCTATGCCGGGGTTTGTCGTCTTTCGTCACAAGGGCGCAGTTACGGGTTGGATGTGCTGCGCCCACCAACCCTGCGGTCAGGCCCCGCCCGACACCCTCAAGGGTCCTCGCCGCTTCGCGCCGATGGATTCCTTGAGCCAAGGGCGCAGCCCTTAGCGATCCCGGCAGGGGCCAGAGCAGGGGAGGGCGCATGGCCCAGTACCGACTAGAGGTCCAAACCATTCAGCGGTCGGCCGGCCGGTCCGCCGTCGCGGCGGCCGCCTATCGCTCGGGCGATCGCCTGATCGACGAGCGTCTGGCGATGGAGTTCGACTTCGGCGCCAAGGGCGACATCGAGTTCGCGGCGATCATGGCGCCGACCGACGCCCCGGCCGCTTTCGGGGATCGTCAGACGCTATGGAACGCGGCCGAGGCGGCCGAGAATCGCAAGGACGCCGTGCCCGCGAGGGAGCTGTTGGTCTCCCTGCCGCACGAGCTGGATTTCGGCCAGCGGCGGGCCTTGGTGGAGGCGTTCGTCGCCGAGCAACTGGTGGCGCGCGGGATGGTCGCCGACGTAGCGATGCACCGGCCTGGTCAGGCCGGCGACGAGCGCAATTTCCACGCCCATATCCTGGTGACGACCCGGTCGGTGACGCCGGCCGGATTCGGCAAAAAGCCGGCCGAGTGGTGGAGCCCGAAGGCGGTCCGCGAATGGCGGTCGGCGTGGGCGGAAATCCAGAACGAACATCTGCGTCGGCATCTTGGTCCGGACGCGCCGCAAGTCTCGCATTTATCCCTGGCCGAGCAGGGTTCGGACCGCGAGCCCGGAGTGCATTTGGGGCCGACGGCGAGCGCTCTGGAGCGCAAGGACGTCGCCTCGGAGCGTGGACAGCAGAACCGCGACACCAACGCCCACAACGCCAAACGAAAGGAGCTGCGGACGGACTTTCAGGCGACGGCGGATCGGCTGGTGCGCGAGGCGCCGGTGATCGCCGTGCCGGTGGCGAAACTAACGACGGAGGCCGAGCAGATGCGCGCCCGGATGATCGCGGAGCGGGATCGTTGGGCGGCCGAAAGGTGGGCGCTCGTTTTGCCGAAAATCGACAGCGTTCGGGGCGTGGAGCGCGAGCTCTTGCAGCCCGCCCGCGCGGCGCTGGCGGCGACCAAACATCGGCTGCGTCAGGTCGAGCAGCGGGTGGCCAGCGTGCGCCAGAGGCGGCTCGCCCTCGTCCAGTGGATTCGCAATCCGGCGCGGATGATCTGGGCCAAGCACGCAGAGCTTAACGCCATCGCCCGGGCGCGTGGCGCGGCGCGGCGGGCGCAGATCGATGTGCAGGTGCGAGCCGCCTGGATCGCCTCGCCGGCCGGTCAGGCCTATGTCGCGGGGCGACGCGGGCCGCAGCTGGAGCGGGCAGGGGACGTGGCGCGTCAGCGGCGCACGCTGGAGCGCAAGATCAAGCGGATCGACAAGCGGATTGAGGGCGCCACGCGGGCCTACAATGACCTGCGGGTCGCCCAGGCGCTCGGCCAGAAGGAGCTACAGGTTCCGTCTCGCTTGCCCGACGAAACCCGGTTCATCCGCGAGGTCGGCGGGCCCGCCCGGGCCGCCCTGATGCGCTATCCGGCGCAGGCTCGGGCGCTGGCCGTCGAGCGCGTCAATCGCTCCATGGGCCAGACCATCGGCCGCGGCATCGTTCCAGGTCGATGAGGTTCCAATGACGACCTCCCAGCGTCTCCTCCTCGTCTTGCCGATCGCGGTCTTGGCGATCCTGCTCGGCCTCGGTTGGGCCACCCAACAGGCGGCGCACGGTCTGCACTACGCGGCCGCCTTGGGGGCGGGCTGGGCGGACCTCGGCCCGGTCCGGCTCTATCGGCCGTGGGCCTTCGCCGAATGGTATCTGGCGTTGCAGCCGCGCTACCCGCGGCTGTTCGATGGCGCCGGGCTGGCGGGTCTCGCGGTGGCGATGGCGCCAATCCTTTTCACGGCGCTCGCGACCCGCGGCTCGGAGCGCGCGCCCAAGGCGTTTGGCCGAGACGCCTGGGCGGACTTGGCGGACGTCGCGCGCGCCAAACTGTTCGGCCAAGGCGGTCAGATCCGGGGCCGGGTGCTGGGCCGATTCAAGGGCCGCTATCTGACCTACGGCGGCCCGGAGCACGCCATCATCGTCGGCGCGTCGCGCAGCGGTAAGGGCGCGGGCCATGTGGTGCCGACCCTGGTGGCCTGGCCGGAGAGCGCCTTCGTCTACGACCGCAAGGGCGAGCTTTGGCACATCACGGCCGATCATCGGAAGACGTTCAGCCACGTCTTCTACTTCGCCCCGACCGATCCCAACACGGTGCGCTGGAATCCGCTGTTCGAGGTCCGCAAGGGTCCGATGGAAATCGCCGACATCCAGAATGTGGTCGGCATCCTGGTTGACCCGCTCGGGCGCAAGGCCGGCGACCTGAACTTCTGGGACCAGAGCGCCACCGACTTCTTCACGGCGGTGATCCTGCATGTGCTCTACAGCGAGCCTGACGAGCGCAAGAACCTCGCCCAGGTTCGCCGGCTGCTGATCGACATCGAGCCGACGCTGCACGCCATGCTGCACACCCAGCATCGGCATCGGCCGGACTATCATGCGGCCGATGGCCTGGCGCGGGATCAAGAGGGGGCGCCGATCGCCGAGATCCATCCCGAGGTGCGCCTGGGAGCGACGGCGCTCGCCGGCATGGACGAGCGGGTGAAGTCCAATGTGCTGGCGACCTGCCGGGCCTCGCTGTCGCTGTGGGCCGATCCCCTGGTCGAATACGCCACCAGCTGGTCGGATTTCTCGATCGGCGACCTGGTGTGCGCCGAGGCGCCGGTGACCTTCTACCTGATCACCCCGCAAGCCCATGCCGACCGCCTAGCCTTCCTGGTGCGCGTCTTCATCCGCCAGGGCGTGAACAGCCTGATGGAGCATGAGCACTATGACAGCCGGCGGCGCCGTAAGCGCCATCGGCTGCTGCTGTTGCTCGACGAATTTCCCAAGCTCGGCAGTCTGCCGTTCCTGGAGAACGCCATGGGGGAGATGGCCGGCTACGGGATCACCGCCCACCTGGTCTGCCAGAGCTTCAACGACGTGTTCTCCAAGTACGGTGATAAAACGCCGTTATTCGACAACATGCACATTACCGCGACCTTCGCGACGTCGGAGCCCACCAGCATCGAGAAGGTCACGCGCCGCGCCGGCAAGGCGCTGGAGATGCGGGAGAGCTATAGCGACCCGCGCAGCCTCTTCGGGCGGGCGCATCGATCGACCTCGCAGTCGGAGCAGCAGCGCTACATCCTGTCGGAGGAGGACGTGCGCGGCCTGGATGACCGCAAGCAGTTCCTGTTCGTCAACAACACCAAGCCGATCCTGGCGGACAAGATCCGCTACTATGAGGAGCCGTTCTTCAAGGCGCGGACCGGCGACTATTTCCACGGCGTGCCGGCGAGCTATGACCAGCGCCCGGGAGCTGCCGACCTGCCGGGGCCGGCCAGCATCGACTGGCGGGGGGTCAGGGCCGTCTGCGCGCCGCCCGAGGGCTTCGCCGGGGTCCGCGTGCCCAGGCCCCGCTACACCGGGGCGGAGGGGCCTCCAGAGGCCGCAGACGCGCCCGAGCCGGTGCCGGCCGCCGATTACCTCACCTTGGCTCCTGTGGCGGCCCTGCGGGCCGACGACGATGACGGCAGCCTTTGATCCCTCCTTGTCCATGAGCGCCCCATGACCGAACGACATCCTGTTGTCCTCGACCGGAAGGTCGCCGCGCTCCGCCAGGCCATGGGCCCGGTGATCGCCCAGGCGCTCGCCGACCGGATGGTGGTCGAGGTGATGGTCAATCCGGACGGGAAGATCTGGATCGACCGGATCGGGGAGGGCCGCTCCTGGACGGGCGAGCTGCTGGCGGCGGCCGACGCCGACCGCATCCTTCGCCTGCTCGCCGACCATGCGGGCGAGGTGGTGACGCGCGACCGGCCGCGGGTCAGCGCGACCTTGCCGGAGACGGGCGAGCGGTTTCAGGGGGCTTTCATGCCGGTCGTGGCCCGCCCGGCCTTTGCGATCCGCAAGCGGCCCGAGGTGGTCTTCACGCTGGGCGACTATGTGGAGGGCGGCATGATGAGCGCCGGCCAGGCGGAGGTCATCCGCGCCGCGGCGGTGGCGCGGGAGAATCTGCTGATCGTCGGCGGCACGGGGTCGGGCAAGACCACGCTGGCCAACGCGATCCTGGCCGAGCCGGCGTTTTCAGGGGACCGGGTCGTGCTGATTGAGGACACCGCCGAGCTGCAGTGTTCGGCGGCCGACCAGATCCAGATGCTCACCAAGCGCACCGAGCCGGCGGTGACCATGACCGACCTGGTCCGCGACACCCTGCGCCTACGGCCCGACCGGATCGTCATCGGCGAGGTCCGCGACGGCTCCGCCCTCGACCTTCTGAAGGCCTGGAATACCGGGCATCCCGGCGGATTGGCGACGCTGCACGCCAACAGCGCCGTGGAGGGCCTCAGCCGGCTCGAGGACTTGATCGGCGAGGTGACCCAGCGCATCCCGCACCGCGCCATCGGCCAGGCCATCGATCTGGTCATCCACATCGCGCGGACGCCTGGCGGCCGCCGGGTCTCGGACATCGTGCGGGTGACGGGTTGGGGGGAGGGGGGCTACGCGTTGCGCGCGGCCTAGGCGGCGCGCGCGTGCGGCGTCTCAGGCTTGCGGGGTCAACGCCTTGAGGTCTTGGAGGCAGCCGGCGATCAAGGCGTAGGCCTCGGGATGGTCGTGGCTCCAGATCAACCGCTCCACCACGGCCAATCTGGCGATGACCGAAGTGAGGTTTGGAGACCGGGTCGGAAGGCTCTCGAGCAGGGCTTCACGCTGTTCGAACAGGAGATCGAGGCAACCGTCGATGTCGCGCAGTTCTCGCGACCAGGGCAGCGCCTGTTGCTCGGCCGGGCTGAGCGTCAGCCACCCGTGTTCCCGGGTCAGCCAGGCTTCAAGTTTCGCCCAGCGATCCTGGAGCCGTTCAATCCGCCCGTTCAGATGCAGCCACCGGGCGCACTGCCGTGTGGCGTCGTCAGGCGCGGTTGGCGTGATCGGCACCGGTAGGGCGGATTGTGGGACCAAGGCGACGACAGACGTCCCGCCAAGCACGGCCCTTCGGGACATTCGAGGCAGGCGCAGGCTCTCGCCCCCGGTCTCGCGGCGCGAGCCCATGACTAGGCATCTCCGGCTGTGTTAGTCTTTTAGTATCGAGCATCACTCCGAAAGATCAATCTAAAAATACCATGTGTGACGTTAAAAGTATCTCGGCATGGTGACGGCCTCGCAAATCCGGGCGGCGCGCGCGCTTGTGGGCTGGAATGGCGTCGACCTTGCGCAGGCGGCCGGGCTCTCCCTCCAAACCATCCGGCGCATGGAGAGCGACCTGGGCCCCGGCCGGAGTTCAGCGGCCAACGTCGAGGCGGTGCGGCGCGCGCTGGAGACCAAGGGGGTGGTGTTTCTCAGCCCTGATGAAGCTGGCGGACCAGGCGTCCGGCTTCGGAGCTGAGCGCGAGGGGTCTGACGGCGCGCGGGTCCGACCGCCAGGCTCGCGGTGGCATTATAGCTTGGGCGACCACTCGGCGATCTTGGCGAGGATATCGTCGAACGCGGGCTGGCCGCGGAAATAGAGGGCGCTGGACGCGGCGTAGGCGTTCTGGAGGGTCTGGCGCACGTCGCGGTCGGCCAGGACGAAGGCCTCGTTCTCGGCGATGACGGGGTTGTCGGCCTTGGGGAACCGCCTGGCCTTGTGGTCGAGGTAGGCCCGCGTGGCGATGAACGCCTGGACGGTTGGGTCCTGCAGCAGCGAATAGACGTCGTAGTAGTGGCGCATGAAGTTGGGCGGGAAGACGCCGGTCGCCTGCTGCTGGCGGAATTTGGTCGAGATGGCCTGCAGCTTCTCCACGAGGGTGTGGCCGGGGTGATAGCAGGCGACGGCCAGGGCGCGGTTGTCGAGGATCTCCACCCGGCTGGCGGCATAGTCATAGGCCCAGGAGCTGATGTCGCGCGCCTCATTGGGCGCGACGTCGTCGAAGCCGACCTCCAGGAGGACCCCGTCCTTGAGGCCCTCGACCGAGCCGTTGATGCTGGCATAGGTCAGGCGGATACCGGCGCCGCGATATTGCCGAAGGTCGTCGAAGGCGGTGTCGCGCTCGACCGAGGTGATCCCGTCGATGACGATGGTCTGGGCCAGGCGGTCGTAGAAATCCTTGCGGCCCTGGACGTGGGCCGGTCTGTCGTGGTTGCGGCCGGTCATCACCGGTGGGTCGGCCGGCGGCTCGATGCGGATGTCGATGTCCTCCGAGAACCGGCTGATCAGGCCGTAGCCCTTGGACAGCGAGGTGCCGCCTTTCAGCTCGAACGTCAGCCCCAGCTGCTGCAGGCCGTAGAGGCTCTGCATGATCCAATAGTCCTTCTCGACCAGGGCCGGGGCAACGCCCTGGTCGTCGGCGACGATCCGGATCAGGTCGGCGAACTGGGGATGGTTGTGCAGGAGATTAGGAGGCATCCTGCGCCCCGACCTCGGCCAGGGCGCGGGCGAAGAACTTCTTGGCCCGCTCGGACCCGTAGGTCTGGGCCGCCTTCTTCACGCGTGCGCGGTCGCTGGCGGCCAGGCGCGCCTTGACGCGCTCGAGCACCTCTTCGGCGCTCTCGCCCAGCTGGTCGAGATTGTTGACCAGGTCGACGAGCAAGAATTCTCGGGTGAGCTTCTTCGGGAAGGCCGGCTTCATGCGGAAGTCATAGGTGCGGCCGCCGAGCGCGAACTTGCCGTGGCGCTTGTGGTTGTAGACCACGGTCTTGTTGTGCAGCTGGGTCGTGCCGACGCCGAGCGCATTGTAGGCGTTCGGCGAGGCCAGCAGGAACGGGCCGCCCTTCAGGAAGGTCGACACCAGGGTGTCGTCCTCGGGCGGCGCCTTGCCGAAGGCGGTCTGCTTGGGCGCGTAATACAGGCCGCCGGCGAGCTTGGTCAGCGCGCCGGCCTGCACGGCTTCCTTGAGGTGGCGATCGACCGCCGTCGACCACTGGGCCAGGTCCGCCCGGCGGTAGGTCTGCCCGGGACGGAGCTTGGCCTTGAACTGGTCGAACTTGCTCATGGCTGCAATCTAGGCCTCCGACGCTAGTTTGCAAGGAATGTCATTAAAAATCCATGCAAACTGAGGCGACGTTCTGGTCCGCAACGGCGCGGCTTCAAGGGGGAGAGGAGAGCTTTCCCCTGCGGCCGAGCCAGCGTCTCGTCCGACCCCTTCTGCGGGGACACCCCCAGGCTGTGCCAAAACTCGCCGGCCGCCCTGGCGTGGACGCCGCATCGAGCCGGCCGTTTAGGCCGACGGTGTCA
>NZ_JBHTLQ010000058.1:0-20455 GCF_042679085.1 Phenylobacterium conjunctum
GCCGAGCAGGCCGCCTGCCTGCGCACCGCCTGCCAAGTGCTGCTGGCCGACCTGGCCGAGGCGCCCGAGCCCAGCCGCGAGGAGGCGCTCGCCGTCGCCGAGACCCTGACCCGTGCAGGTTGGGCCTGGGGAACGGCGGTGGTCGGCGCCCTGCGCTCGCGCCCGGCCGGCAACCAGTTCCGCTCGTCCGGCCTCGACGTCTGGGCCCGCATTCCGGAGTGGGAAGACCAGGCGCCCGCGGGCGAGGCCGGCTCCAAGCCCATGGCGCCCGAAGCCGCCGCCGAGCGGCTGAAGGAACTGCTGCACCGCGCCGGCCTGGACGAGGCTCGCCCGGCCCAGGCGGAATTCGCCGCCGAGACCGCCTTCGCCTTCCAGCCCCGCGAGCGCGAGGGCGAACCCCGCATGGTGCTGGCCGAGGCCGGGACCGGCGTCGGCAAGACCCTGGGCTATCTGGCCCCGGCCTCCCTGTGGGCCGAGGCCAACGGGCCGGCTGTGTGGGTCTCCACCTACACCCGCGCCCTGCAGCGCCAGATCGAGCGCGAGAGCCACGCCGTCTATCCCGACCCCAAGACCCGCGCCCGCAAGGCCGTGGTCCGCAAGGGGCGTGAGAACTATCTGTGCCTGCTGAACTTTCAGGACATGACCAACACCGCCCAGCTGGGCGGGGCGGACCTGATCGGCATGGCGCTCACTGCCCGGTGGGCGCGGTCCACCCGCGACGGCGACATGACCGGCGGCGATTTCCCGGCCTGGCTGCCGACCCTGTTCGCCGTGCCGCCAGCGGGCCAGGCCAGCCCCGCCAACCTGGTCGACCGGCGCGGCGAGTGCATCCACGCCGGCTGCGCCCACTACCGCACCTGCTTCGTGGAAAAGGCCATCCGCGCCTCGCGCAAGGCCGACCTGGTGATCGCCAACCACGCCCTGGTCATGACCCAGGCCGCCTTCGACGGGGCCCGCGCCGCGCGGGGCTCCAAGGCCGACGGTGAGACCACCCAGCTGAAGCGCATCGTCTTCGACGAGGGCCACCACCTGTTCGATGCCGCCGACAGCGCCTTTTCGGCCGCCCTGTCCGGCGCTGAGGCCGCCGAGCTGCGCCGCTGGATCCGCGGGCCCGAGGGCCGCGGCCGCCGCGGCCGCGGACTGGAGGCACGCCTGTCCGACATCATCGGCGATCGCGAGGACGCCAAGCGCTCGTTGCAGGACGCCGCCCACGCCGCCGCCGCCCTGCCGGGGGAGGGCTGGTCCGGCCGCATCGCCCCGCCCAATGGCGAGGTGAACCCGATCGGCCCCATCGAGGCCTTCCTGGTGGCGGTGATCGAACAGCTCCGCGCCCGCGCCGCCAATTCCGACGTCGGCATGGAGTGCGCCGCAAGGCCCGCCCTGGACCTGGTCCGCGAGACCGCCCAGGCCGCCGCCAATGCGCTCGCCAAGGTCGAGGCGCCGCTGCTGGCGCTCGCCCGCCACCTGGAAGACATCCTGGATGATGAGGCCGCCGAGCTCGCCACCGGCGACCGCGCGCGGATCGAAGGCGCCCTGCGTGGCCTGGACCGGCGGGCGCGCATGACCCTGCCGGCCTGGCGCTCCATGCTGCGGGCCATCGACGAGGACGCCGAGGACGATCCGGACTTCGTCGACTGGTTCGACGCCACCTTCCTCTATGGCCGGGTGGTCGACGCCGCCTGCCGCCGCCACTGGGTGGATCCGACCGAACCCCTGACCAACGCCGTGATCGCCCCGGCCCATGGGGTGCTGGTGACCAGCGCCACCCTGGCCGACAGCGCGCTCGACGATCCCTTTGCGCTCGCCGAGATGCGCACCGGCGCCGCGCGCCTGCCGGACCGGCCCAAGACCATCCGGCTGGCTTCACCCTTCGACTACGCCGCCAATGCGCGAGCCTTCGTCATCACCGACGTGGCAAAGGACGACGCCCGCCAGGTGGCGGCCGCCATGCGCGAGCTGTTCCTGGCCGCCGGCGGCGGCGGGGTCGGCCTGTTCACCGCCATCCGCCGCCTGCGCGCCGTGCACGAGCGGATCGCCGCCCCCCTGTCCGACAAGGGCTTGGCCCTCTACGCCCAGCATGTGGACCCGCTGGAGGTCGGCGCCTTGGTGGACATCTTCCGGGCCGAACAGGACGCCTGCCTGCTGGGCACCGACGCGGTGCGCGACGGGGTGGACGTGCCGGGCCGGTCGCTTCGGCTGCTGGTGTTTGACCGCGTGCCCTGGCCGCGGCCGGATATCCTGCATAAAGCCCGGCGCCTGCGCTTCGGCGGCAAGGGCTATGACGACAGCGTCGCCCGCAACCGCATCAGCCAGGCCTTCGGCCGCCTGATCCGGCGCGCCGACGACAAGGGCGTCTTCGTCATGCTGGACGCCGCCGCCCCCACCCGCCTGTTCTCCGGCCTCCCGCAGGGCGTGGAGATCCAGCGCGTCGGCCTGGTGGACGCCATCGAGGCGATCCAGGCGTTCCTGGGCGAACCCGCCCCCTAGTCCCAGCGCACCGTCTGAGCCCCCTCCCACAGCGCGCGCCGGCCAAGCTCGGCCAGCCGCTCCAGGTCGCCCTCCAAGGTCACCAGGTGCGCGCCCACCAGCGGTCCCGCGACACAGGCGAACCGGGTCGGGCCGTAGGGGATCAGGATCTCGGTCTCGCTCACCCCGCCGGGATAGAGCAGCACCTGGCCGGCCAAGGGCGTGCTCGTGGGGTTCTCCACCGCAAGGTCCAAGGCGCGCACGCCCAGCGGTGTCCAGCAAGCCTCGCCGCTCCAGCGGGCGTGCACCATCTGGACCGCCTCGCGGGCCAGGGCCTGGAAGGCGGCCCGACTCTGGGGCGAGCAGGGCGCCCAGCGAGCCGGGAAGACATCATCTCCGATGATCAGCCTCACGGCCGCGTCCCGATCAGGCGCATCACCGCCTCCATCCCTGGATCACGCCCGGCGAGCCAGGCCTTGGCGGTCAGGGGCGCGCGGACGTCCGGCTCAAGCGAGACCGGGTTCACATTGATGAAGTGGTCCAGGCAGGCGGGCTCGCCCGCGCAGCCGGCCCCCAGATCCCACTGGCCATTGGTGTAGCGCAGGGCCAGCTTCGAATTCGCCAGCCGCACATTGTCGCCCTCGGACCAGAAGCGCATCCGATCCCCGACCTCGTCGCCGACGATGACCACCCGGTCGCCGCCACTCTTCTCCAGCGCCGCCGCCGACACGATGCCGGCGGAGAAGGTGTATGGCCCGACCAGCAGATAGGTCCGCCCTGCCATCGCTGAGGGCAGCTTGCGCATGAAGTCCAGGGTGGTCAGCAGATTGCCGCCGATGTCGAACCGCAGGTCGACGATCAGGTTCGCCGGCTTGTCCGCGGCGATCCGCGCCTCCGCAGCCTTCAGGAAGTCCGCGATGGGGAAGCCGTCCTCGTCGCTGTTGGAGCGGAACTGGAGATAGAGGCCCACCGGCGTGGTCTCCAGGCGGAACGGCCGGTCGGCGTCGCGCAGGTAGAGGGGAACCGCGTCCGGTTTCAGCGCCGGAGTCCAGCCGGTCTCGCCAGCCAGCGCCTGGGGCGCCCAGAGCCGTTCGAACTCCGCGGTCGGCGTGAACGCCTGCGGGATCATCGCGATCCGCCGTGTGACCTTGCGGCCGTCAGCGAGCCGCAGCCTCAGGGTCAAGGCGTCCGCATCCTGTGCGACGCCCAGGGACTTCAGCACCCCTTCGCTTTCGATCAGCTCGGTGACGCGCTTCTTGCGGTCCAACTCCTTACCGCCCAGCAGGACCCGCACCCGTCCGTAGAGGGCGTCCGGCGACAGTCCCTCCACCGCCAGGACCCGCGCGCCGGCCAGGTCGGCGGCGTCGCCGTGGGCGCGCGCCACCACCAGGGCGTCCGGAAACCAGATCAGCCGCAGGGGCAGGCGCTTGTCTGGCAAGGCCTCGGGTGTGTGGTAGCGCACGCCGCTGTGGGCGTTGTCGGCCAGGGCCGCCACCTCGGCCAGCCCGACCAGCAGGTCGCTGGGGGTGAGGCGGCCCGCCCGGGCCTCTAGCGTCTTGAGCCTGGCCTCGGCGGCGGCCCGGGTCGTGGGCGTGAAGGCCATCTCCTTGGGCAGGTACTCGGCCCGCACCTGGGCCAGGTCCTGAAGCCGAGCCTCCCGGCTGATCGGCGTCGCCGCCTCCGCCAACCCGGCCAGCATGAGGACGCCCGCGAGCGTCAGTACGGCGATCCCGCGCATGAACATCCTCCCCTGGGCGATGACAGGCCCAGGGATAGCTCGTCAGACCAGCACAGTACCGATACAGTTTGCGACCGTCACAGCGATACGATTGGACCGCCCGCCCATGCCGCAATCCTCCAGGCGCCAGGGACCTGGCCTGGTCGACGCCTGTGTCGCCTGGGTCGAAGCCCGCATCGAGGGCCAGGTGTTCAGGCCGGGCGACCGCCTGCCGTCCATCCGCGCCCTGGCCCGGACGCGGGGCGTCTCGCCCTTCACTGTGGTCGCGGCCTATGATCGGCTGGCCGACCGGGGGCTGGTGGAGGCCCGCGCCGGGTCGGGGGTCTATGTCCGGCCGCGATCCGCGCCGCAGCCGGCCGCGCCCGCCCCGTCCAACATCGATCTGGCCTGGCTCATGCGCCACATGCTGGACAGCGGTCGGGTCCAGGGGCCGGGCCTCGGGGTCCTGCCGCCGAGCTGGCTGGACGGCGCCCAGGTGGCCGACAGCCTGCGCGCCCTGGGCCGCGAGGGGGCCGACCGCTGGCTAGCGGCCGGCGGCTCGCACGGCTTTGAGCCCTTGAGGGACCTGCTGCAACAGCGGCTGGCCGGCATGGGCGTCGTCGCCCGCCCCGACCAGATCGTCCTGACCACCGGCATCACCCAGGCCCTCGACCTGGTGCTGCGCGAACTGACCCGGCCGGGGGATGCGGTGCTGGTCCCGGAACCCTGCTGGTTCGGCGCCCTGGGGATGTTGGCGGCGCGGGGTCTGCGCATCGTCGGCGTGCCCTGCGGCCCGGACGGCCCGGACCTCGAGCGGCTGGAAGCCCTGACCGCCGAGGTTCGGCCCCGGCTGATGATCCTCACCGCCACCGCCCACAATCCCACCGGCTTCACGCTAGACCCGGAGGCCATCGACCGGATTCTCGCTGTCGCGCGGGCCCACGACGTGATGATCTTCGAAGACGACGTCTATGCGGACCTGGGCGCGCCCGGCGCCCCGCGCTTTGCGGCGCGCGGCGGCCTTGACCGGGTCATCTACGGCGGCAGCTTTTCCAAGACCCTGGCCTCGAACCTGCGGGTCGGCTTTGTCGCCGCCGCCCCGGATCGCGCCCAGGCCCTGGCGGACGCCAAGATCCTCGGCGGCTTCACGACGCCGGAGATCAATGAGCGGCTCCTGCACCGGCTCCTGTCGGGCCGGACCTACAGCCGTCGCACGGCCGAGCTGCGCGCGCGGCTGGACGCGGCCCGCCTGGCCATGCAGGCGCGGCTCGAGGCCGAGGGCTTCACGGTGCTTGGCCGTCCTCAGGCTGGGCTGTTCCTATGGGTCGACATGGGGTGCGACACCAACCAGCTGGCGGTCGCCGCCCACGGCCAATTGATCGCACCCGGCGCGCTGTTCTCGCCCGATGGCGGGGTCAGTCCCTGGATGCGGATCAATGTCGCCACGCCCCAGGACCAGGCCTTCGCCGCCCTCATGGACCTGGCGCGCGCCCGGGCTCCAGGCGCTAGTGACCGATCAGCTTGAGCGAGAAGCTCGCCCAGGCGGGGCTGAGCAGCAGGGCCGTGGCCATGATCTGGAGCGAGAAGGTCAGGCCGGCCGCGGCCAGATAGGCCGGATGCAGCCGTCGGTGCGCCGCCAGTTCGTAGGCGCCGAACGCCAGCACGAGCACGACATTTGGCAGGTAGAGGCTGGCCCAGGTGGGCGTGAAGCCCTGGCCGCCGCCCACCAGCGCCTCGGCGGCGTCCCCCAGCCAGCGCGAGAATCCCGCGTCGGAGATGTACAGGGTCCCCATCAGAATCAGCCGCTTGTGCGCCTGGGGCCTTGCCCGCATCACCAGGCCCGCGCCGACCAGCAGGGTGAAGGCCACCATGTCGCTCAGCTGCACCGCCAGGAAAGCGGGCGCCCGGCCCTTGGCCGCGAACTTCGCCGCATCGACCATGATCGCCGTCGCCGGACCCAGAATCACCATGATGCAAGCCAAGGCCGCGCCCACCAGGCCAAGCCTCCTGTGCAGGTCGACACGTCCGCGCCGCGCCAACAGGGCCTGGACGGTGAGCAGCACCAGCCAGCCCACGAAGACGAAGGCGTGGACATGGACGATGGGCAGGTAGACCCGGTCCGGCTGGCTCAGGATCTGGCCGCCAAAGCCCATCAGCACGCCGGTCCAGATCAGGCCGATCAGGACCAGGATCGCATTGCGGTCGGTGTCGCGTGGCCGGGTCGTCGCGCCCGTCAGCCTATTGGTCGTCATACTGTCCCCCACACGGGGACAGGCTAGGTCGAGGCGACCCTGGCGGCCAAGCTCGTCAAAAAGCTACGCCCCCGCTCCCTCAGCGCAGGGTGGCGTCCAGCCCCTCCAGAATCCCGGTCCAACCGGCGTTGGTCTGGCTCTCCCACTGCGGCTCGACGCCGGTGTGCGTCAGGGTCAGGTCGCAGCCGTCGCCGGCTGGAACGATGTCCACCGTGACGGTGGTGGCGTCGAAGGCGCGGTCGTCGCCGAAGGAGAAGACCAGCCGCCGGGGCCGGTCGATCTCCAGATACGTACCGCGATGTTCGTCGTCGCGGTCGCCACGGCGTTCGGTGATCAGGAATGTCCCGCCGACCCGAGGGTCGATCTCGACCTTCAACATGATCCCGTCAGGGGTCGCGAACAGGAACTTGCCGGCCAAGGCCGGGTCCAGCCAGGCGTCGAACACCCGCTCCGGCGGAAAGGCGTAGTGGCGGCGCACCACAAGGGTGACGGTCTTGGTCATCGGGCGTCTCCTTCAGCGTCCTGGGCCCTGAGGGCGGCGTCGAGGGCGTCGAGCCGGGCGGTCCAGGCGGCGCGCTGGGCGTCCATCCAGGCGCGGGCCGCGTCCATCGGTTCGGGATTGAGGGTCAGCAGCTGTTCGCGCCCGGCCTTGCGGCGGCGCACCAGCTCGGCGGCCTCCAGCACCCGGATGTGCTTGGAGACCCCGGTCAGGGTCATGTCGAAGGGCCGCGCCAGGTCACTGATCCGGGTCTCGCCCAGGGACAGGCGCTGCAGGATGGCCCGGCGGGTGGGATCGGCCAGGGCGGTCAGGGTGCGATCGAGGTGGGCGTCGGTGAGCATGACATTGAACCTTCTGGTTCAATGCCATGCCTTGGTCGCCGATATCAGTCAACCAAAAGGTTCAGTGTTCTGCGGCCTACTGGTGCTGCATCATCTTCTGGATGGCGGCGGTGAGCTCGGCCTGGGTCACCTTGCCGTCATGGTCGGCGTCGACCATGTCGAAGCGGTCGGCGGGGCGGCCGGCGGCGGTCCACTCGTCCTTGGTGATGGCGCCGTCGCTGTTGGCGTCAAAGCGCTTGAAGGCGGCGGCCGGGTCGGGCGGGCCCATCTGGGCCTGGGCGGCGCCGGCCAGGGACAGGGCCGCGACGGCGGCGAGGATCAGGGTGCGCATGTGCGTCTCCGGGGTTGTTTCCGCCGGGGACTGGAGGCGCGCCGTGTTGCGGAATTATTGCACGCCTATGGCCAATATCTGGCCCGCCGCGGATCAGGCCTGCGACTTGGAGAACAGGTTGATCACCAGCACCCCGGCCAGGATCAGGCCGATGCCGGCCATGGCCGGGACATCCAGGGCCTGTTTGAACCAGACCCAGGCGATGGCGGTGATCAGCACAATGCCCACCCCCGACCAGATGGCGTAGGCCACGCCCACCGGCACGCTCTTGAGGGTATGCGACAGGCACCAGAAGGCCACGCCATAGCTGAGCACCGTGACCAGCGAGGGCAGGGGCCGGGAGAAGTTCTCCGAGGCCTTCAGCATGGTGGTGCCCAACACCTCGGCCAGGATCGCCCCGGTCAGCCACAGATAGCCGTTCACGGGTGCTTGCCCCGGTCGCGGCCGAAGTTGGGCTCGGCGCTTTCCTGGCCGGCGGCGACGATGCCCCGGCGGATGGCGCGGGTGCGGGTGAACAGCTCGAACAGCTTGTCGCCCTCGCCCCAGCGGATCGCCCGCGACAGGGCCTGCAGGTCCTCGGTGAACCGTCCCAGGATCTCCAGCACCGCGTCCTTGTTGGTCAGGAAGATGTCCCGCCACATGGTGGGGTCCGACGCCGCGATGCGGGTGAAGTCGCGGAAGCCGCCGGCGGAATACTTCATCACCTCGGCCTGGGTGACCTCCTCCAGGTCGGCGGCGGTGCCGACGATGTTGTAGGCGATCAGGTGGGGCAGGTGGCTGGTGACGGCCAGGACCAGGTCGTGGTGGGCGGCGTCCATCCGCTCCACATTGGCGCCCACCGCGCTCCAGAAATCGGCCAGGCGTTGGACGGCCTCCAGATAGGCGTCGTCCTCGCAGGGGCGCGGCGTGAGGATCACCCAGCGCTTGTCGAACAGCTCGGCGAAGCCGGCGGCCGGACCTGACTGTTCGGTGCCCGCGATGGGGTGGCCGGGAACCAGGAAGGCGGTTTCGGGCAAGGCGGCGGACAGGGCGTCCATCACCGCGCCCTTCACCGAGCCCACGTCGGTGACCGTGGCGCCGGGCTTCAGGGCCGGGGCGGCGGCGCGGGCGGCCTCGCCCATGGCCATCACCGGCACGGCGAACACCACCAGGTCAGCGCCCGCCACGGCCTCGGCGATGTCGCCGGTCACCAGGTCGGCATAGCCCAGGGCCTTGATCTGCTCGCGGTGCTCGGCGCTGGCGTCGGCCACGGCGACCTCGCGGACCACGCCCGCGGCGCGCGCCGCCAGGATGGTGGACGACCCGATCAGGCCGCAGCCGATCACCGCCAGACGGGGATAGATCACCTCAGTCACCCGCTCAGGCCTTCATGAAATCGGCCAGGGCCTCGACCAGGGCCCGGTTGTGCTCTTCCAGGCCGATGGTCATGCGCAGGTGGTCGGGCAGCCCATAGCCGGTGACGCCGCGCACGATGATCCCGCGCGAGGCCAGGAAGGCTTCGGCCTCTTTGGCGGTCCTGCCCGGCGTCTTGGGAAAGCCCACCAGGATGAAGTTGGCCGCCGACGGGATAGCCTCGAGGCCCAGCCCGCCCAGCTGCTGCGCCAGCCAGGGCCGCCACTGGGCGACCAGGGCCAGGGACCGGGCCTGGAAGTTGTCGTCGCCGAGGGCCGCGACGGCCGCCAGCTGAGCCGGGATATTGACGTTGAAGGGCAGGCGGATGCGGTCGACGGCGGCGGCCATCTCCTCCGGCATATAGGCCCAGCCCACCCGCAGGGCCGCCAGGCCATGCAGCTTGGAGAAGGTCCGGGTCATGACCACGTTGTCGAACTCACGGACCATGGCCGCGCCGTCCTCGAAACCGGGATCGTCCACGAACTCGGCATAGGCGCCGTCCAGCACCAGGATCACGCTGGGCGGCAGGGCCGCGTGCAGCCTCCGGATTTCCGCGCCGCCGACCCAGGTCCCGGTGGGGTTGCCGGGATTGGCGACGAACACCGCCCGGGTGCGGCCATCGACCAGCTTCAGGAGCTCGTCGACATCGATGCGGTAGTCTTTTTCCGGGGCGAAGCGGACCTCGGCCTGGCAAGCCCTCGCGCCGATGGCGTAGGCGCCGAACCCGTATTGGCCCTGGACGATGTTGTCGCCGGGCTCCAGGAAGGTCTGGTTGATCAGCTGGAAGATCTCGTCCGAGCCGCAGCCGAACAGCAGGCGCTCGGGCTCAAGCCCGTACTTTTCGCCGATCGCCGCGCGCAGCATGTTCGACCGGCCTTCCGGGTACATGTGCAGCTGGTCGATGGCGGTGGCGAAGGCCTCGCGCGCCAGGGGGCTGGAGCCCAGGATGTTCTCGTTGGCCGACAGCTTCAGCGGATGCTCGACCCCGTCGACCTTGGCCTTGCCGGGCACATAGGGCGCGATGTCCAGGATGCCGGGCTTGGGCGTCGGGCGCTGGGCGGCGCCGCGGTCGAGGACGGGGGTGTCGGTCATGGCGGTAAGCTCGGGCGAAACGGGATCGCCCGCCTCTTACACGTCGAGCGGCCCCGGCGCAGCCCCGATGACCCCGGAAAGTCGACCCGGCGCGCGGGCCAGGCGCTCGTCGCCCGGCTGGTAATAGCCCATCAGGGCGAACAGTTTCAGCCCGCCGGCCTCGGCCACGAAGTCGGCGGCGACGCCGTCCTTGCCCAGGGCTTCTTCGATGGCCGCGGCCGAACCGGGGGCGTCGGTGACCCAGTAGGTCCGGTCATCGCCGGTGGGCTCCACATCCACCTGGGCCACGCACAGGGCGTTCAGCGGCCCCCAGGCGGCCAGGCAGGGCAGGGCGGCGAACACTTTCAGGCTGGGCTCGGCCAGCAGGCGGCCCCACCAGCCGGCTTCCAGGGCCAGGACGGCCACGCCGCCCGGCGTGCGGGCTGCGGCCAGGGCGTCCTCGGGCTTGGCCACCTCGCGCAGGGGCGGGGCGCCGCCCAGGCGATGCCGGGCCAGCTCCAGGGCCTTGGCCGGATCCTTGCCGCCCCAGACAGCGCCATGGAACGGCCCCTGGCGCGACAGGCTGTCGCCGATCAGCTCGCGCCAGATGCGCACCACCAGGCTGGGTCGGGCGTTCTGGCGGGCAGGGTTGGCCAAGAGCTTGCGCAGCAGGGCGGCTTCGCGGCCGGGCCGCAGGGCGAACTTGTCGGCGTCTCCCGCCGCGGCCTTGGCGGCGGCGACCTCACGGGCCAGGCCCGCGCGTTCTTCGACCAGGGCCAGGATGCCGGCGTCGATCGCATCGATGCGCGCGCGCACCGCGTCCAGGGAGGGCGGGGTGGGTTGGGACATAATCTCTCCCGAAAACCGAGGCTTGGCGCTTAGGTCATTGCGCCGCCTCACGCAATAGGCGCCGCTTTCGGAAGAAAGTTGCACCCGAAACCAGCGGCTGGGCGCGACGATGAGCGCCGGCCCTTGCGTCGGGACCCAGGTTCTGGCGTCTCGGCGCAGAAGGAGCGCCTGCCGATGACCGACCGCCTGACCTGGACCGTCACGTCCAGTGAGATCACCTTCCAGGATCGTTGGCTGACCGTGAGATCCGACTGGTGCCTGACGCCGCGCGGAGACCGGATCGGGCCCTATCACGTGGTGCGCTATCCCAACTGTATCAACGTCGTGGCGGTCACGCGGGACGGTGAGCTGGTCCTGGCGCGGGAGTACCGACATGGCGCCGGGCAGGTTGTGCTCGGCCTGCCCAGCGGCGCGATCGATGCCGCGGATGGGGTGGAGGCCGAAGGGGCGGCCCTTCGCGCGGCGAACCGTGAGCTGATGGAAGAGACCGGCTATGCGGCGGGTCGGCTGGAGCGCATCCTCGGCGCCTGGCCCAATCCCGCCAACCAGGACAACCGCGCCACCTCGTTCCTGGCCCTGGATCTGGTCGCTGGTGGCGAGACCAAGCCTGACCTCGGCGAGGAGATCGAGGTGGAGCTGCACGGCTTCGCCAAGGTCTTGCGTGATCTGGCCTCAGGCGAACTGGACATGCAGGCCATGCACATCGCCGCCCTATGGGCTGCGGCCCGCCGCATCCTGGTGCTGGGCGAGGCGAGCGGCCTTGCCAGCGAGACCCGCCGCGAGATCGCTGCGGCCCTGACCGGCGTTTAATCCTCGGCGCGCAGGCGGTAGCCGATGCCGGGCTCGGTGAGCAGCAGCTGAGGGGCGGCGGAATCGGCTTCGAGCTTCTGCCGCACCTGGCCCACCAGCACCCGCACGAACTGGGCCTCGACGTCAGAGGCCGGCCCCCAGACCGCGGCGATCAGCTGCTTATGGGTCACCACCCGCCCCGCATGGCGGGCCAGGGTGCGGATCAGGTCATACTCGCGCGGGGTCAGGCGGATCTCCATCCCGTCCAGGGTGACCCGCCGGGTGGCGAAATTGATCTCCAGGTCGTCGCAGCGGAACACCGCTGAGGCGGCGAACCGGCGCTCGCGGCCGCGCAGGGCCGCCCGCACCCGCGCCAGCAGTTCGCCGATGCCGAAAGGCTTGTTGATGAAGTCGTCGGCGCCCAGGTCCAGGGCGGCGATCTTCTCGCCCTCCAGGTCGCGGGCCGACAGCACAAGTATCGGAACCTCGGTCCACTCGCGCAGCCGCCGGATCACCTCCTTGCCGTCCATGTCCGGCAGGCCCAGGTCGAGCAGGATCACGTCACTCGGCTCGGCGGCCATCTGGGCGATGGCGTCCAGGCCGGTCTCGGCGGCGGACACCTCGTAGCCCTCGGCGTTGAGCGCCGGGCGAAGGGCGCGGACGAGCTGCGGCTCGTCGTCCACCAGCAGCAGGCGGATCATGTCAGGGCCTCCGTAGCGGCGGGGAGGCGGATCTCCACCTCCAGGCCGCCGGTCTGTGGCAGCCGCGCCTGGGCCGATCCGCCCATGGCCTCCACCAGGCCGCGCGTGATGGACAGGCCGAGCCCCGCGCCCTGCTGAAGGCTCTCGGCCGCCCCGCCGCGGTAGAACTTCTCGAAGATGCGCTCCAGGTCCTGGGGCGGGACCCCATGCCCCTGGTCGGCGATGGTGATGACCACCTCGTGCTCCGCCTCAATCTCAATGCTCAATCCCGTGGTCTCCGGGGTGTAGCGCAGCGCGTTCTCCAGCACGTTGGACAGCGCCTGCTCCAGCAGGATGGAATCTCCCAGGGCCACGGCCGGACGGGCGGGAAGCCGGCGGGTCACCTTGCGCCCGCCCAGGCGCGAGCCCAGCCTGGCCAGGGCCTGGTCCGCCACCTCGGCCACGTCGAAGGGCGTGGGCTCGACCCTAAGGGCCCCGGACTCCAGCTTGGTCATGTTCAGCAGGTTGGCGATGAAGCGGTTCATCCGCTCGGCCTCCTCCTGGATGGTGTCCAACAGGTCGGCGCGCACGGCGCTGTCGAAGCGCTCCCCGAAGTCCTTCAGGCTGGTCGCCGAGGCCAGGATCGAGGCCAGCGGCGTGCGCAGATCATGGGAGATGGAGGACAACAGGGCGTTCCGCAGCCGCTCTGTGCGGGCCAGGGTCTCGATCTCGGTCCGAGCCTCGCTCAGCCGCGCGCGCACCAGGGCCGTGGCGCCCAGGTCGACCAGCACATGAACCAGCTGCGTCTGGTCATCAGAGGGGGCGGACTCCGTGGTGGCGGGCCGCCAGGCGGCGACCCCCAGGACCTCGCCGTCGGCCCGCAGCAGGCGGGTGCGCCAGCCCGCGGCCACCCAAGCCTCCTCCGAGGGGGCGGCGTCTCCGGCGGGCGTCTGGGCCGGCGGGGTGATCCCGGGCGGGTGCAGCACCGCCGCGCCGCCGGTCGAGATCATCGCCTCCCCGCGGGCCACCGTGGCCAGGTGCGCCGCCAGCCTTTCCTGCACCGCTTGCTCGCTGACCAGGGAGGTGAACTCGCGACTGGCGGCCAGCAGGGCGTTTGTCGCCTGGGCCCGGCTCTGGGCGCGCCGGGCGGCGTCGCGGACCCGGCCGGCCAGCCCCCCGGTCAACATCGCCACGATCAGGAACACGGTCAGGACGATGAAGTCCTCGGCGGTCACGAACTGGATCGTGAAGCGCGGGTCGACCAGATAGAAATTGTAGATCCCATAGGCGGTCAGGGCCGCGAAGTAGGCTGGCCCTGAACCCAGCCATACGGCTGCGACCACGACGCCGGCCAGGAACACCATCGACAGCCGCGTGGTGTCCAGGCTGCGGTACAGGAGTTCCGAGACCAGGGTCGAGACTACAACCGTGCCGAAGGCGGCGGCGTAGCGCCGCCACCCCTCAAGGTCGCGCAGGGCGGGCCAGTTCAAGCGCGCGGACCTCACCGGGCTACAGGGCTGAAGGTGGGGGTCGGCGGCCGCAAGAGGTCTCCTTGGGGGGCAGATGTCCCGAAGTCGCCGACCCTGTCGAAACCACGTCCGACGCAGGAAAGATGCGAGCAGGGGTTGGACGGAACAATTATGTCCCCCTTATAACCCACGCATGCTTGGTCGGGCGGGCGGGTTTGGTACAGCTCACGCCGTGCGCGCTTCCCGCCGGCGCATCGATGGTTCCTTCAAAGCCCCCGGTGAGCGAGGGAGCGTGCATCATGCTTGATATCGGCCGAGTGGCGCCCTTCTTTGAGGCCCCAACCCACACCAATCCCACGTTCAAGTTCTCCAGCGTGGGCGGTCGCTATGCGGTGCTGGCCTTCCTGCCGCCCGACGCCGAGCGGGCCGGCCAGATGACCCAGGCGGTCAGTGGGATGCGTCACCTGCTGTCGGATGACCGCGTGGTGGCCTTCTTCGTCACCAGTGATGAGAACCGCTTCCGGGCCGCGGGCGAAGCGCCGGGCCTGCGGTGGTTCTTCGACGCCAACGCGCTCATCGCCAACGGCTACGGCGCCCTCGAGGCCGATGGAAGCCATCCGGGCCGCTACGTCGTCATCGATCCCGCCATGCGCATCCTGGCCTGGCTGGAGACGGACGAGGCCTTGCGCAGCTTCATCGAGGCCCTGCCGGCTCCTGATGACCATGCCGGCGTGACGCTGTTCGCCCCGGTCCTGGTCGTGCCGCGGGTGTTCGAGCCTGAACTCTGCCGCCGCCTGATCGACCTCTATGACGCCCGTGGCGGCGAACGCTCGGGCGTCATGCGCGAGGTGGACGGGCGAACGGTCCCGGTCCTGGACAGCTTCAAGAGCCGCCGCGACGTCGTGGTCGATGATCAGGCGCTGCGCGACCTGTTGCGTCAGCGCCTGGCCCAACGGCTGCTGCCGCAGATCCACAAGGCCTTCAACTACAAGGTCACGCGGGTCGAGCGCTACATGGTCGCCTGTTACGATGCTGCAGAGGGCGGCTATTTCAACGCCCACCGGGACAACACCACCCGCGGGACCGCGCACCGGCGCTTCGCCTGTTCGATCAATTTGAACGCCGAGGATTTTGAGGGCGGCGACCTGCGCTTCCCCGAGTTCGGCTCACGCACCTATCGGCCCCCGACCGGCGGCGCCGTGGTGTTCTCCTGCTCGCTGCTGCACGAGGCGACCCTGGTCAGGTCCGGCCGCCGCTACGCCTTCCTACCGTTCTTCTTCGACGAGGACGCCGAGAAGATCCGCCTCGAGAACCTCAAGTTCCTGGACCAGGCGCCCGCCGCCTAGAGCCCTTTCCGTTCTGACTGCATCGGTCAGAACGGACAAAAAGGTCTCGAATTCAAAAGTTTAGAGCACTTTCCGATAACCGTTTCACACTTATCGGAAAGTGCTCTAGATCGCGGCGGCGTCCCGCGCCAGGGTGCGGGTGACTCCCAGGCAGATGGCCAGCTGGCCGCCATAGTACAGCGGCCAGATCGCGGCGCCGGCCAGGGCGTCGTGCGCCAAAGGCCCTGACCGGGCGAAGATCAGCAGGTCCGACACCACGAAGGCCAAGGCCCCCAGGCCGACCAGGGCGCGGGGAAAGCGGCTCATCCAGGCGGTGGCGGCCATGGCCGCCAGGCCGGTGGCGTAGAGCGCGACGCCGGGCGCGAAGGCGCGGTCCGCCGGCAGCTCAAAGGCGGTGACCGCAATGGCCGGGATCATCAGGGCGCCGGAGATCAGCTGGCCACGGGTCAGGTCCTGGCGCCGGTGAGCCCAGTAAAGCGCCACCGCCACAAGATGGCCGATCAGGAAGGCCACCGCCCCGACCGTCAGCCCAAAGGCGTTCAGCAGCACATCGCCCAGGGCGCCAAAGGCCATCACCGCCGCGATCATCCAGCCGTCGCGCCCGCTGGCCCGCAAGGCGGCGTAGGCCGCCAGCAGGGCGACGCCGGAGCCCTTCCACGCCAGCACGATCGCGTCAGGCAAGTTCAGCAGCGGCTGGGCCATATAGCTCACACCGCCGACGATGGACGCCGCCAGGACGATCTTGGGCAGCCTTTGAACCTCGGTCATCGAGTCCCCCTTGGCGCGAGCCTAGCCGGACCACAGCTTCTGCGGGGTCAGAGGCGCAGGCTGAATGTGCGGCGGATCGCCGCAGCGCCGGCGCGGGTCACCTCGTAGCGGGCCGTATAGGTCCCCGGCGTCCAGCCCGCTGGCGGCCGCTTGCGCCCGGCATAGAGCAGGTATTGGGCCTTGTCCCGATCCAGGGCCGGAATGCGGGTCTCCGAGACCACCTCGCCCTTGGGACCGGTCAGGACCAGATGCTGGGTGTCGCCGGCCTTCAGGCCGATAGCGCGCACATAGGCGACCAGCACGCCGGAGCCCGCCTGGGGCGCGGACAGCCCGCCCGCCTCCACGTCGTCATTGGTCACCGGCCGGTCGGCGAAGCCGGCGTTCAGCACCGCGCCCGTCTGGTAGGCCAGCAACCGGCCGGCTTCCTCGCTCCACATGCCCGGCCCGCCGGCGCCGCAGGCCGCGCCAGGCTTGGGCGCGAACGGATCGACCACCACACCCGCGCGGCGCACAGTCAGATGCAGGTGGGGATATTCGGTGTTGCCCGACAGGCCGACCTTGCCGACGGGCTGACCGGCCGCGACGGTGTCGCCGGCCTTCACCGACAGGCTGCCCTTGGCCATGTGGCAGTACTGGGTCTCCCAGCCGCCGCCGTGGTCGATCACCAGGCCGTTGCCGCAATCCTGGCCGTTCAGCGGCGGGGCGCCGGGGGCCTTGACCGAGATGTCCTGCACCCCGTCGCGCAGGCGGCTGACCTTGCCGGCCGCCGCCGCCAGCACGGCGACGCCGCGCCGCTGGGCGGCCATGTCCAGGATGCGGAAGTCGACGCCGTTGTGGTTCTGATAGGTCCGCGCGCCGCAGCGCCAGTCCTGGGCGCCCGGCCCCGGATCGCGGTCCAGATAGTTCTGCACCTCGCAGGTCTGGCCCGGACGGCAGGCGATCGGCAGGCCAAGCTTTGGCGGGGCCGGCTCCGGGGCGCTGTCGGCGATGGCGGGGGCCAGGGCGCCGGCCAGCGCGACCCCGGCGAGGGCGAGCAGTCTCTTGGGGGGCATGGGCGTCCTCCGATCCTTCCCATCCTGGCGCAGGCGTCGGGCGGCAATATGGCCCCCAGGTTTCACCCTAAGCTCGGCCGGTTCGCGCCCTGGCCGTCCAGGGCCTGACGCATCTTGGCGGCCAGCTGCTGGATGGTGAAGGGCTTGGGCAGGAAGGCCACCCCGGCGTCCAGCACCCCGTTATGCACGACGGCGTTGCGGGTGTAGCCCGTGGTGTAGAGGACCTTGAGGCCCACCAGCCGCTCCGAGGCCGTATCGGCCAGCACCCGTCCGGTCATCCCTGGCATGACGATGTCGGTGAACAACAGGTCGATGCGCGGCTCCTGCTCCAGGATCTGCAGCGCCTCCGCGCCGGAACTCGCATGGATCACCGTGTAGCCGAGCTCCCGCAGCGACTCGACGCTGACCTTTCGCACCCGCTCGTCGTCCTCGACCACCAGGATGATCTCGCCAGGGCGGCCCTCGGGCAGGTCGGCCACCGACTGGGTCGCCGCCTGGGCGGTCAGTTCGCCCATCCAGCGCGGCAGGTAGATCTTCACCGAGGTGCCCTGGCCGATCTCGGAATAGATCTTCACGTGGCCGCCGGACTGTTTGACGAAGCCGAACACCTGGCTGAGCCCCAGGCCGGTGCCCCGGCCCACGCCCTTGGTGGTGTAGAAGGGATCAAAGGCCCGGGCGATCACCTCTGGCGGCATGCCGACGCCGGTGTCGGTGACCGAGAACATCACGTACTGGCCTGGCGTCACCTCCTGGTGTTCCTTGGCGTACTCCTCGTCGAGATAGGCGTTGGCGGTCTCGATGGTCAGCCGCCCGCCATCGGGCATGGCGTCGCGGCCGTTCACACACAGATTCAGGATGCCATTCTCCAGCTGGGAGACATCGGCGTTCACCCGCCAGATGCCGCCCGATAGCACCGTCTCCAGCTTGACCTGCTCGCCGATGGTCCGGCGCAGCAGCTCCGACATCCCCTGGACCAGGCGGTTGGGGTCCGAAGCCACCGGCGCCAGGGGCTGTTGCCGGGAGAAGGCCAGCAGGCGCGACGTCAGGGCCGCGGCCCGCTCGGCGCCGTCGATGGCGTTGTCGATGGAGCGGGTGGCCCGCTCAGGGTCCGAGGTCAGCCGGCGCTTGGCCAGGTCCAGGCTGCCGATGATGATCGACAGCATGTTGTTGAAGTCGTGGGCGATGCCGCCGGTCAGCTGGCCGATCGCCTCCATCTTCTGCATCTGGCGGACCTGGGCCTCGGCCTGCTCGCGGTTGGCGGCCTCGGTCTCCAGCTCGGCGTTGGTCTGGATCAGGGCGCGGATCTGCCGCTGCAGCGCCATCACGGCATAGGCGGTCAGGGCCACCAGGACCGCGAAGCCCAGGATTAGGGCCAGCCGCAGCCGGCCGGCGGTGGCCTCCGCCTGGGCGCGGCGCATGGCCAGCAGCCGGCCTTCCTCGGCCCGCATGGCCGCCAGCTCGCCGCGGATGGCGTCCATCAGGACCTTGCCGCGGCCTTGGGTGACGGCGTCCGTGGCGCCGGCCAGATCGCCGGCTTCACGCAGGCCCAGGCCCACCCGCAGCCGCGCCAGCCGCTGATCGACCAAGGGGCGCAGCCGGTCCATCGAGGCCTGCTGGATCGCATTGTCCGCCGTCGCGTGCTCCAGGGCGTCGAGCTCGGTGCTCAGCCGCGCCACGGCCCGGTCATAGGGTTCGCGAAAGTCGGGCCGCCCGGTGATGATGAAGCCGCGCTGCCCGGTCTCGGCGTCCTGCACCAGGCTCTGGACCAGCGCGATCCGGTTCTGGACCTGCAAGGTGTGGGTGACCACGGCGTTATCGTGGGCCTGGCCCGAGGCCAGGCTCAGCGTGGCCAGCAGCAGCAGGGCCAGGAGGGCGGACCCCATCACCATGAACAGGGTCGAACGGCGTGTGATCTTGCGCGCGGGCATCTGCGGGTTGTTCACGAAGCCAGGCCGGACAACAAGCGCGGCCGTAGGCTTTTCCGTCTGCGGCCCCCTCTACAGCCCGGCGAATCCGGCCTAAGCCTTCGGCCTCGACTGGGATGGAGCGGATCATGACCCACCGGCGTGGATTCCTTGGACTGGCGGCCGGCGCGGGCCTGGCGCTCAGCGCGGGCCTGGCCCGGGCGGCGGCGCCGGCGGCCATTCCGGAACTGAAACCCCTGACCGGCGGCGTGGTCCCCATCAGTCCGGCGGAGCGCCGGGAGCGCATCGCCCGCGCCCAAACCCTGATGCGCGCTCAAGGGGTTTCAGCCCTGCTGATCGAGCCCGGCTCAGCCATGATCTATTTCTGCGGAGTTCGCTGGAGCCGCAGCGAGCGGCTGACCGCCTGCGTGATTCCGGTGGACGGCGATGTGCTGATCGTCACCCCGCACTTCGAGGAGCCCTCGGTGCGCGAGACCCTGGCGGTCCCGGCCGAGGTGCGCGTCTGGCAGGAGGACGAGAACCCGCTGGAGGTCGTCGCCGGCTGGCTGAAGGACAAGAAGCTGGCCTCCGGCGTCGTGGGCGTCGAGGAGACTGTCCGCTACTTCATCGTCGACGCCCTGCAGAAGGCCCTGCCGTCGGCCACCGTGCGCAACAGCGCCGCCGTCACCCGCGGCGTGCGGATGATCAAGACCGAGCACGAGCTCGCCCTGATGCAGACCGCCGCCGACATCACCATCGCGGCCTATCGCTACACCTATCCCCGCATCCAGGCCGGCATGACCCGTGGCGACATCAACGACCTGATGACGGCGGCGACCCACGCCCTGGGCGGCGAGGCGGAGTTCAACCTGATCCTGCTGGGTGAGGCCTCGGCCTATCCGCACGGCTCGGGCAAGCCACAGATGGTCCGCGAGGGCGAGGTGGTGCTGATGGATTGCGGCTGCGTGGTCGAGGGCTACCAGTCCGACATCTCGCGCACCTTCGTGTTCGGCGCGCCGAGCGCCGCCCAGCGCAAGGTCTGGGACGAGGTCCATCGCGGCCAGGAGATCGCCTTCGCCGCCGCCAAACTGGGCGCCCCGGCCGGCGCGGTCGATGACGCCGTGCGTGGCTGGTACGAATCCCTCGGCTACGGCCCGCGCTACAAGCTGCCGGGCCTGTCGCACCGCACCGGCCACGGCATCGGCCTGGACGGCCACGAGCCGGTCAACCTGGTGCATGGCGAGGCGACCAAGCTTGCGCCCGGCATGTGCTTCTCCAACGAGCCGGGGATCTACATCCCAGGCCAGTTCGGGGTTCGGCTGGAGGACTGCTTCCACATGACCGAGGTTGGGCCGAGGTACTTCTCGGAGCCGCCGCCGTCCCTGGACAAGCCCTTCGGCTGACGTCTCACCAGAGCTTGGGCGCCGGCGCGACGCCCACCGGGCCGACCCGCGTGCGCCCGGCCTCGAAGCTGAGCGGCAGCTTGCCCTGCGGCGTCGCCACCATCACCGCCGCCCCGCCCAGGCCCT
>NZ_JBHTLQ010000059.1:0-20232 GCF_042679085.1 Phenylobacterium conjunctum
CTCATGGACTACTTGAAGAGCCGCGCCCCCTTCTGGAAGAAGGAGACCGGTCCCGACGGCCCAAGGTGGATCGAGCCTCGCGACCAGGACCATGCAGATATCGCCCGGTGGGACACCCAGGGCCCGGAGACCAAGCCATGAGCACCATCACCTTCGGCGGGCGGATCGAGGACAGCCTGCCGCTCAAGCCGGTGCGCATCGCCGTGCTGACCGTCTCGGACACCCGCGATGTCGAGAGCGACACCTCCGGCAAGATCCTGGCCGGGCGTATCACCGACTATGGCCACGAGCTGGCCGAGCGGGCCGTGGTCAAGGATGACGTCGCCGAGATCCGCGCCCAGGTGAAGGCCTGGATCGCGTCCAAGTCCATCGACGCCATCATCACCACCGGCGGCACCGGCATCACCGGCCGCGACGTGACGCCGGAAGCGCTCGAGCCGCTGTTCGACAAGAAGATCGACGGCTTCTCGGTGGTCTTCCACCTGGTCAGCTACCAGTCGGTCGGCCTGTCGACCCTGCAGAGCCGCGCCACCGCCGGCATCATCGACGGCGTCTTCGTCTTCTGCCTGCCCGGCTCCAACGGCGCCGTGAAGGACGGCTGGGACAAGGTGATCTCCGGCCAGCTCGACAGCCGCCACATGCCCTGCAACATGGTCGAGCTGATGCCGAGGCTGCTGGAGAAGTGAGCAAGCTCACCCACATCGACGAGACCGGCCGCGCCCACATGGTCGACGTCTCGGACAAGGCCTCCACGGCCCGCGAGGCGGTGGCCGAGGGCTTTGTCGCCATGGCTCCGGAGACCCTGGCGCTCGCCCTGTCCGGCGACGCCAAGAAGGGCGATGTCCGCGCCACGGCTGAGATCGCCGGCATCATGGCCGCCAAGAAGACCTCGGAGCTGATCCCGCTCTGCCATCCGCTGGCCCTGACCAAGGTCGAGGTCCGGGTCGAGCCGGGCGACGGCGGCCTGAAGGTCACAGCGCGAGCCCGCACCACCGGCCAGACCGGCGTGGAGATGGAGGCGCTGACCGCCGTCTCAGTGGCCTGCCTGACCGTCTATGACATGTTGAAGGCCGCCGATAAGGCCATGACCATCGAGGCCGTGCGCCTGCTCGCCAAGTCCGGCGGCAAGTCCGGCGACTGGGTTCGTCCATGAAGCTGATGACGGTGGAGGCGGCCCGCGCCGCCATGCTGGCTGAGGTCCCGCCCCTGCCGGCCGAGACCGTGCCCCTGGCCCGCGCCATCGGCCGTATCCTGGCTGAGGACGTCGAGGCCCTGCGAGACCAGCCGCCCTTCGCCGCCTCGGCCATGGATGGCTGGGCGCTGCGCAGCGCGGACGCGCCAGGCGCCTTGCGCATCGTCGGCGAGAGCGCCGCCGGACACGGCTTCGATCCGGTCCTGCAGCCCGGCGAGGCGGTGCGGATCTTCACCGGCGCGGCCCTGCCCGTCGGCGCCGACACCATCGTCATCCAGGAGGATGCGGCTCGCGAGGGCGACAGCGTCACCGTCCCGGCCGCCAAGCCGGGCGCCTATATCCGGCCCCAAGGCGGCGACTTCCGCGCCGAACAGGTGCTGCTCACCCGCGGCCTGCGCATCGATCCCTGGCGGCTGGCCCTGGCCGCCGCGGCGGGACGCGAGATGCTGCTGGTCCACGACCGCCCCCGCGTCGCCCTGGTCTCCACCGGCGAGGAGATCGTCGAGCCGCCGGCCGATCCCGGCCGCTTCCAGATCTATGATTCCGGCACGCCGGGTCTGGCCGCCATGCTGGAGGGCTGGGGCGCCAACGTCATCCGCGCCAAGCCGGTGCGCGATCAGCTTGAGGCGGTGATCGAGGCCCTGCGCGGGGCTGACGCCGACCTGATCGTCACGGTCGGCGGCGCCTCGGTGGGCGACCACGACCTGGTCCGGGCCGCTGGCGAAGCGCTCGGCCTGTCGATGAAGGTCTCAAGCGTCGCGGTGCGGCCGGGCAAGCCGACCTTCTTCGGCGTGCTGGCCGATGGCCGCCGGATGCTGGGTCTGCCCGGCAATCCGGCCTCGGCCTTCGTTTGCGCTGAGCTGTTCTTGAAGCCGCTGATCGACGCCTTCTCCGGCGCGCCGGCCGAACCCCGCCTGGTCAGCGCCCGGCTGGCCGCCGCCCTGCCGGCCAACGGATCGCGCGAGCACTGGATGCGGGCCCGGCTGGAGAGCCGCGAGGGCATGGTCTTCGCCGCGCCGTTCAGCGACCAGGACTCGTCCCTGGTCTCCGTCTTCGCCACCGCCGACGCCCTGGTCCGACGCCCAGCCGGCGCGCCCACGGCCCACGCGGGCGATCTGGTGGAGATCCTGCCCCTGGCGCGGGGCTAGGTTGGGGGCGGGACCAGGGGCTCAGCCATCAGGTCCTCCAGGAACAAGGTCGCCAGGCCCGCGCGGGAATTGACCCCGGCCTTCTCATAGACCCGCGTCAGCTGGGCCCGCACGGTCCCGGCCGCGGAGCCCCGCAAGGCGGCGATCTCGGCCACCTCCAGGCCCTTGAGGGCGAAGATGGCGACGTCAGCTTCGGCCGGCGTCAGCTTCCAGTCCCGGAACTTCTGCGCCGCGACCTCGCTGAGAGCCCCGGCCGCCACCGCCAGGGCCGCCTGGCGCCGCCGCCCTTCGGTCCACATCCGGCGCACCTGCAAGGCGCCCACCACCACCCCGCCCAGCAGGGCGGCGGCGATGATCGCCTCGACCACCACATGCGGGCTAGGGCCGGTCTCGCGGATGTCGGCCGCGGCGTCGACGATGAAGAACACCGCCGCCACCGCCTGCAGGGCCACGACAAAGGAGACCGCCCGGGCGAGGCGGTCTCCAGAGGCGGTCCGAGCGGGCCGGGGTTGGGCCATCATGGCTCCTTGGGCTTGTCCCCTCCGCCTATCATCGCGGTGACGATCTGACGACCGCTACGACGGGTCTCGAAGGCGACGCCGACCAGATGCAGGGCGGCCAGGACCAGCAGCAGGTTGGCGGCGATCTCGTGGATCTCCTCAGCCGCGCCTTCCTCACCTTCGCCTTCGCCTTCGCCCTCGTCTTCACCCTCTTCCTCGCCCTCTTCCCCCGCCTCACCGGCCGTGGCGGCGGCGGCCGGCGGGCCTTCGCCGCCCTCGGCGTGGATCTTGGGCGGCAGGCCGGTCATGGCGATCCCGCTGGCGATGGTGACCGCCAGGGTCGCCCAGAGCGCATAGGCCATCAGCGCGCCCAGGGGGTTGTGCGACCTGTGCTGGACGTGGCGGCCGGCCCGGATGTCGGCGATGTGCGCCAGCGCCCGGCCGGGACTGGGCGGAAAGGACGAGAACCGCGCCTCGACAGGGCCGATGAAGCCCCAGACCAGGCGCAGGGCGAGCAGGCCCGCCACCGCCAGTCCGATCCAGACGTGGGCCTGGGAGCCGCCCTCGGTCACCAGCCGGTTGATCACCACCGCGGCGGCGACGCTCCAGTGGGTCAGCCGGACAAGGGGATCCCAGCGGCGGGGCGCGGTCACGGCGCCGGTCACTTGTGGTCTCCCTCGCGCTCGATGCGGATCACCGCGCCGGTGCGCCCGTCGGCGACGAGTTCGAGCCGGTCCGGGATCTTGGCGTCCTTGGGATCCTTGCGGACCGCCTTGAGTTCAATGCGGCCCTTCTCGGCCTCATACTCGGTGAGCTTGTAGCCCTGGGCCGCCAGAGTGGCCTCGGCGCGGGCGCGGTCGGGGCCGACCACGTCGCCGACGCGGGGTTGGGCCAGAGAGGGTTGGGCCAGAGCCGGGCCGGCGACCAGGGCCAGGGGGATCAGGATCGAGAGGATGCGCATGGGGGGCTCCATCTGTTGCGACGAGACCCAGAAGCGCCAGGGCGGGGCGCCGAACCATTCCCGGTGCGCTTACGCCGGGGCGAATAAGCGCCTGCTTAGGGCGCGCTTCCGCGGCGAAGCGCCGCGCTCCTTCCTGATTTTGACCCAAGTCCAATGGGTTAAGACCCGCTGAGTTATAGGTCCGTCATGACGCCCAGGTCCGAGCCAAGAGACGCCTTTCGTCCATTCTTCTGGATCGCCGCCTCCGCCCTTGTGCTGGTGGTCGCCTCACTGGTCGGCGGGATCGCCCTGCTGCTGGTGTCCATCCACTCGGTGGACCGCCTGGCGCTTGAGGACGAGCGGGCCCTGATCCGTCGCACCATCAGCCGCGACCTGGAGCGGATGGCCCATGAGGTGTCCTCGGCCACCGTCTGGGACGAGGCGGTCGACAAGATGTCCGGCAGCCCGGACATGGCCTGGGCCGACATCAATTTCGCCGACTACTACCACCGCTATTTCGACCATGACCTGACCTTCGTGGTGCGCAGCGGCCAGGTCATCTACGCCTCGCACAGCGGGGTGCGGGTGACGCCCAAGGTGCTGGGGGCCCTGCCCGGCGACACGGCCCGCCTGGCGGCCGAGACCGCCCAGGCCGCCGATGCGATCCGGGCAACGGGCAAACGGGGACTGGAGGGCACGGCCGAGCGCCATGGCCTGTTGAAGTCCGGCGGCGACATCTACCTGACCGCCGTGGCGGCCATCGTGTCCGAGGGGCTGTCCGGCGATCGTCCGGGCGCCACCGCCGTCGTCGTCTCCGCCAGGCGGCTGGACAGCGACTTCCTCAAGACCACCCAGCAGGACCTGGGGGTCAGCGGCCTGCAACTGGAGCCGGCCGAGGCCCCCGTCCAGCCGACCGTGCCCCTGCTCGACTTCGACGGAAAGCCCGTCGGGGTGCTGACCTTCGCCGCCGCCAGCCCCGGCAAGGGCATGATCGCGACGGCGGGGCCGTGGCTGGGCCTATTGGCCGGGCTGCTGGTGACCGCCAGCCTGGTGATCGGGTCGGCCGTCGCCGCCGCCTTGCGCCGGATGATGCGCGACGCCGAAACCCTGAAGGCCGCCAAGATCGAGGCTGAGGCGGCCAACGCCGCCAAGACCCTGTTCCTGGCCAATATGAGCCACGAGATCCGCACGCCGCTGAACGGGGTGCTGGGCATGGCCCAGGTCATGGCCGCCGACGAGCTGCCGCCGCGCCAGGCCGAGCGGCTGCGGATCGTGCAGAACTCCGCCGAGGCCCTGCTCACCCTCTTGAACGGGGTCATTGAGGCCGCCCGGCTGGAAAGCGGCCGCGTGCAGCTGCGCCCCGAGCCCTTCGACCTGCCAGAACTGGTGCAATCCGTCTGCGGCATGTTCTCGGGCGCCGCCGCCGCCAAGCACCTGGACTTCGAGGTCGCGGTCGCCCCGGAGCTCAAGGGCCTGTGGCGCGGCGACGCCACCCGCATCCGTCAGGTGCTGAGCAACCTGGTCGCCAACGCCGTCAAGTTCACGCCGGTCGGCCGGGTGGAGGTGCGCGCCGCCCTGGCCGACGGCAAGGTGCGGATCGAGGTGGAGGACACCGGCCCCGGCGTCGCGCCGCGGGACCTGCCCCTGTTGTTCAAGGTCTTCTCCCAGGTCGATCCGTCCTTCACCCGCCCGCACGAGGGCGCGGGGCTGGGCCTGGCCATCTGCCACGACCTGGTGGAGCTGATGGGCGGCAAGATCGGGGTCAGCAGCCAGCTCGGCCGCGGCTCCCTGTTTCATGTGGAGCTGCCCCTGCCGCGGGCCGAACAGGCCTAGCCTGATCTCAAGCCGACGCCTGCGCGTGGCGCAGGGCCATGATCTGGCCGATCACTGAGACCGCGACCTCCCAGGGGGCCTTGCCGCCGATGTCCAGGCCGATGGGGGCATGGACGCGGGTGAGCACCTCCTCGGCCACGCCGGCGGCGCGCAGGGGCGCCAGGCGTTCCGGCAGGCGCCGGCGTGCGCCCAGCAGGCCCACATAGCCGGCCGCAGACGGCAGGGCCGCGGCCAGGGCCGCCTGGTCCAGTTCGAGACTGTGGGTGGCGATGGCCACCGCAGTCCAGGCGTCGCAACCGATGGCCGCCAGGGCCTGATCGGGCTCGTCCCGGCGATAGGCCAGGCCGGGAACCGGCGGCGGGGTCTCCGGCCCCTTGGGCCGCACCAGGGTGGTCGCAAAGCCGCTATGGACGCCCAGGGTGGCGATGGCGATGGCCGTCGGGTCCGATCCGAACACCACCAGGCGCGGGACGGGATCATAGGCGCGGGACACCGCGGCCGACATGGCAGGCGCCTGGTCCGGCGGCCCGCACCAGCGGCGGCGGCCATCGCTGACCCACAGGCAAGGCGTGCGCGCGGTCTCGGCCGCCAGCAGGCTCTCCAGGGCCGGATCGTCCGCCTCGACCATTTCCAGGAAGATCTCGATCCGCGCGCCGCAGAGCAGGCGGATGTCCGGCCAGGGGCTGCCCGCGCCATAGACCAGGGTGCGGGGCTCGCCATCGGCCAGGCAGGCGAAGGCGTGGTCGGCCACGTCGCTCTCGACGCAGCCGCCAGAAAAATAACCGGCGACCACGCCGTCGGCGAAAACCATCTGTGTGCCCGGTGGGCGCGGTCCACCGCCCTCAACGGCGGTCAGGGTGGCCAGGACCAGGGGCGAATTCCCTTGTCGGGCTTGGCGTAGGGCGGGCCGGACATCCTCGGCCAGGCCGAACATCGGCCACTCGGGCAGGGGCTCTCTCATCCGGTCCAGTTTAACCCCCCATAAAGGCTTCAGACACCGGTTCTTTAGGCCTTTGCGCCAATGTGGGGACACACAAGGTCACAAACCAGCGTTGGTGATGGTTTCTCCGCTGTCCAAACTCGGCATTGGCTCCGGCCAGTTCGCCCTCGACCAGACGAGCGTCCGCGGACGCCCGCGCTCGGCCGAGGTGCGCGACATGCTGGAGATCGCCGCCCGCACGCGGCTGACCGTCCTCGACATCGCCGGCTACTCGCCGCAGTCTGACGCGGCCCTGGGCGATATCCTGCCCCGGCCCAACCCCTTTGATATCTGCATCTCCACGGTGCGCGCCGACCGCGGCGCCGACCTGGTGGAGGCCGAGGCCCGCGCCGCCCTGCGCCGCATGGGCGTCGAGCAGGCCGAATGCATCATGGTGCCCTCGGCGTCGGAACTGTTCGGCCCGCACGGCGCGGCCCTCTGGGACCGCCTGAAGGCGCTGAAGGACCAGGGCGTCACCCGCAAGATCGGCGTCGCTGTCTTCGCCTCCGACGATCCGCTGGGCGTCGCCCGCCGCTTCCGCCCGGACGTGGTCCAGGCGCCGGCCAGCCTGCTGGACCAGCGGCTGATCGTCGACGGGACGCTGGCCTCCATCGCCGAGATGGGCATCCAGGTGCACCTGCGTTCGATCTTCCTGAACGGCCTGTTGCTGCTGCCGCCGGACCGCGCGCCGAACCACCTTAAGGCCGCCGCCGCCCGCATCTCCCGCGCTCGCCGGCTGATCGCCGAGGGCCGGTCCGATCCCCTGCAGGCCGCCCTGGGCTTCGCCCTGTCGCGGCCCGAGGCCCACACCGTCCTGGTGGGCGTGGCCTCCACGGCCGAACTGAACGCGGTCATCGCCGCCGGCGCCAACCCGCCGCCGGACCTCGACTGGGACGAGATGGCCCTGGACGATCCGGTCGCCCTTGACCCCCGCGCCTGGGCGGCGGCTTAAGCCCCCGCTGAGATTCTACAGCACGCAGGCCGCGAGGTCGTCGCGGCGCACCGCGCCGGCCGCCTTGGCGATCTTGCCCGAGCGGCGCTTCACGTAAGGCCCTGGCGTGGCCGCGCGCCACTTCAGCGGACTGGGCAGGATGGCGGCCAGGCGGGCGGCCTGGGCCCGGCTGAGCTTGGACGCGCTGACCCCGAAGTTCTTCCGCGCCGCGGCCTCGGCGCCATAGACGCCCGGCCCCCATTCGACGCTGTTGAGATAGACCTCCATGATCCGCTGCTTGCCCCACAGGGTCTCGATCAGGACGGTGAAATAGGCCTCCAGCCCTTTGCGGACATAGGACCGGTCCGGCCACAGGAAGATGTTCTTGGCGGTCTGCTGACTGATGGTCGAGCCGCCGCGGATCCGGGTGGAGCGTTCGTTGTGGGCGAAGGCCTTCTGCATGGCGCCGAAGTCGAAGCCGCTGTGCTCGCAGAAACGGGCGTCCTCGGCGGCGATCACCGACTGAGTCAGGGTGGGCGAGATCGCGCTGATCGGCACCCAGTCGCGGTGGAAGCCGCGGCCCTCGAACAGCCTTTGCACCATCAGCCAGGTGATCGGCGGCGGCACGACACGATAGACGGCGACGGTCAGGATCGGGCCGGCCACGCCGAAGATCACGAACAGCAGCAGGGCCATGCGGCCGATCCGGCCCTTGAGGCTGCGCTTGGGACGCTCCTCGCGCATGTCGATCCGCGGGGTCTCGCCGCCGGCCGCGGCGCCCCTGGGCTCCAGCGACAGGCCGCCAAGGCCGGCGTCGCGGAAATCGCCGCCGGTCTCATGGCTGGTCAGGCGCAGGCCCTCGGTGGGGCCGTCCTGCGGGTCGCGGGGATCATTCAATGCGTTCAAGCCTTGCCTTGACCTAGAGGCCCAGTGCTAACCCAGGGCGAAAGCCCGCATCAAGCGGGCGCGCCGAGGAAGGGAATTCCCATGGACGTCAGCCAGGCCGTTGCGCAGCGGATCTCCATCCGCGCCTTCAAGCCCGACACCCCGCCCGCCGCCACCGTGCGCGAGATCCTGGAGAAGGCCGCCCGCGCCCCGTCCGGGGGCAATCTGCAGCCCTGGACGGTCTACGCCCTGGCCGGTTCGGCCCTCGCCGATCTGAAAGCCAAGGTGGCGGCCAATCCCTTCGGCGAAGAGCCGGAGTACGACGTCTATCCGCCCAACCTCTGGGACCCCTTCCGCACCCGCCGGTTCCAGAACGGCGAGGACCTCTACGCCAGCATCGGCATCCCGCGCGAGGACAAGGCCGCCCGTCTGCGCCAGCTGGCCAAGAACGGCGAGCTGTTCGGCGCGCCGGTGGGCCTGTTCTTCTGCCTGGATCGCAAGCTCGGCCCGCCCCAGTGGTCGGACCTGGGCATGTACATGCAGACGGTGATGTTGCTGGCCACCGAGGCCGGCCTGGACACCTGCGCCCAGGAATACTGGGCCCGCTATCCGAAGACCGTCGCCGAGGTGCTGGGCCTGCCTGACGACCACATGCTGTTCTCCGGCATGGCCCTGGGCTGGCGCGATCCGGACGCCCCGATCAACACCCTGCGCTCGGCGCGGGATCCGTTCGAGGTCTGGGGGGAGCTGCGGGGGTTTGATCAATAGACAACGTCATCCTCCGGTCGCCGTCAGGCGATCCGGGGGACCCAAGCTGCCTCGACCAAGCTCGAACCACCGCTTGGGTCCCCCGGATCCCCGCTGACGCGGGGCCCGGAGGATGACAAGGCGTTGGCGCGCTATATGGACGCCACTCCGGCGCCGCCCTCCTCATCGCCCCAGGCCAGTTGCGTGGCGTCGGGGCTGAGGCTGAGGGCGGTGATCTCAGGTCCCTTGTCGGCCTTGAGCATGTCGATCTTCTGGGTGGCCAGGTCGCAGACCCAGACCCGGCCATCGTCGAGGCCGGCGGCGACCTTCTGGCCGGTGGGGATCGCGGCCACCCGCACCACCATGGCGGTCTGGTCGAAGCCGATCTCGGCGGCCTGCTTGCCCAGCGGCCCGGTGGGACCGGAGAACGGCCAGATCACCGCGCCATTGGCGCCGGAGGTGGCCAGCATCTGGCCCTTGGCCAGGAAGGCCAGGCTCTTCACCTTGGCCGGATAGCCGCCCATCCTCAGGTTCTTCTCGTCGGCGACCCGCCAGCCGTGCAGCTGGTTTTCCTGCATGGCCGACATCAGGAACTTGCCGTCCGGGCTCCAGGCCACGCCCACATGGCTGCCCGCCCACTTCAGCACCACCGGCTTCTGTTCGGCGATCCGGGCGTACCAGAGCCAGGCCCCGCCATAGGTCGCCGTGGCGATTCGACGCCCTTTCGGATCGAAGGCCAGGTGCGAGACGGTGCGCTCATGGGCGAAGCTGCGCGCGAAAGCAGCGTCGGCTGCATCGCGGACGACCACGTTGCGCCCGGCGGCGAAGGCGATCAGGCCGGATTCAGAGCTGGCGTCCACCGCCTCGATCCAGCGGCCCTTCTCGAGCGCGACTTCCGTCACACCGTCGGCCTTGGTCCAGACCAGTCGGCCGTCGTCGCCGCCGCTCAGAATCCCTTGTCCCGACGGGTGCGGGCAGGCGCAGAGCACCGCGCCGTCGTGGGCCTGCAAGGTCTCACCGGACCCCAGGCGGACCGTCCCGTCCCCCAGGGCGAAATAGGCCTGGCCGGTGCGGTCAAAGAGGGCGGCGGTGACAAAGGCGTCGAAGGAAAAGCTCATGGGAGAACCCCATAGACGCGGAACGCGGGTCTTGGCGAGGCCTTCTAAGGCCTGGAAATTCGCGCCGCGAGAGAGTCCCGCAGGCGCCTGCGGCCTTCGTTGCTGACCCCACGTCGGTTGGGGCTTTACATTCGCGAATTGATTGGCGATGGGTGTTTTCGACTGAAGGCGCGCCGATCGCGCCTCCCAAGGGAAGGAATTGCATATGGGTGCGAAGCTGGGCGGCGGGGGCGGCGGCAAGTTCGACCTCGGCCAAAACAGCGAGATCAACGTCACGCCGTTCGTCGACGTGATGCTGGTGCTCCTCATCATCTTCATGGTGTCCATCCCGGCCGCGACCGTGTCGATCAAGCTCGACCTGCCGCCGGCCGTTCCGCCGCCGCCTGGCGCGAAGGTCGAAGAGCCGACCGTCATCAACGTGCAGGCCAATGGCGGCGTGTACATCGGCGAGCTGCGCACCTCGGTGGACACCCTGCCGGCCGACCTGGCCCGCAAGCTGAACAAGCCGGACCCGACCCAAGAGCGCGTCTACATCCGCGCTGACCGGAACGTGCGCTACGGCCAGTTCATGGAAGTCATGAACACCCTGCAGGGCAACGGCTACTTCCAGGTCGCCCTGATCAACGAAGACATCTAAGCGTCTTCGCTCAGGACTGAAGTTCAAAGGCCCGCCCGGGGACACCCGGGCGGGCTTCTTGCATTCCGCTCCATCTCAACATGGCCGTCATCCTCCGGTCGCCGCAGGCGATCCGGGGGATGACGGCGCGCTGGAACTTAGGCCGCGCAGGCCTCGAAGCCCTTTTTCAGGGCGGCTTCGTCGAGGTTGCGGCCGATGAACACCATGCGGCTGAAGCGCGGCTCGCCGTCCTTCCAGTCACGCTGGAAGTCGCCTTCCAGGATCATGTGCACGGCCTGGAACACCAGGCGGCGGCTCTCGCCGGCCACGTCCAGGATGCCCTTGGCCCGCAGGATGTCCGGGCCCTGGGTCTGCAGGACGTCGTTCAGCCAGGCGGTGACCTTATTGCCGTTCAGCGGCTTGTCGAAGGTCAGGGAGATCCCGCGGATGCCGGCCTCGGCCACGTGGTCATGCGCGTGGTGGTCATGGTGGTCGTGATCATGATGATGGTGGTGATCATGATCGTGGTCGTGGTCGCAGTGCTCGTCGTGCACATGACCCGGCTCGCCATGGGCCGGGTTCAGGAACTCCGGCTGTAGTTCGGTGATGCGGTTCAGGTCGAAGCTGCCGCGGCCCAGGATCATCTCCAGCGGCACGTTGGAGCGCTGGGCGCGATGGATGGGGGCCAGCGGGTTCAGCCGGCGGATGCGGGCCTCGACATCACGCAGCTGGGCCTCAGTCACCAGGTCGGTCTTGTTGAGGATGATCTGGTCGGCGAAGGCCACCTGCTCCACCGCCTCGTGCGAGTCGGCCAGGCGCAGGGGCAGGTGCATGGCGTCGACCACAGTGATGACGCTGTCGAGCTCGGTCTTGGCGCGGACGTCGTCGTCCACGAAGAAGGTCTGGGCCACCGGGCCGGGATCGGCCAGGCCCGTGGTCTCCACCACGATGGCGTCGAAGCCGCCCTTGCGCTTCATCAGGCCGGACAGAACGCGGATCAGGTCGCCGCGCACCGTGCAGCAGACGCAGCCGTTGTTCATCTCGAAGACTTCTTCGTCGGCGCCGACGATGAGGTCGTTGTCGATGCCCACCTCGCCGAACTCATTGACGATCACGGCGTACTTCTTGCCGTGGTCCTCCGAGAGGATGCGGTTCAGCAGGGTGGTCTTGCCGGCGCCGAGGTAGCCGGTCAGCACGGTCACGGGGGTCTTGTCGCTCATGAGGTTCATCTAGTGCCTGAATGGCCGATAGGGAACAGGCGCCGACTTGCCGGAACCGCTTGACCCCCTAGATATGTTATAGAATAACACCAGCCACCGCCGAACGGCGTCATCCAACCGGGCCCCCGCTTGACCCAACCCTTGAACCTGCAGACCCAGATCGACGCCTTCCGCGGCGACCGGACCTATCTGGGGGCGGACCATGCCCGCAACGAGCGCCGGACCTGGATTGTCGCGGCGATCTGCGTCGCCACCCTGGTGGCCCAGCTGGCCGGGGGGATCATCTTCCACTCCATGGCCCTGGTGGCCGGCGGCCTGCACATGGGCGCCCACGTGGCCGCCCTGGCCGTGGCCGGGATCGCCTATGCCGTGGCCCGGGCGAACGCCCGCGATCCGCGCTTCGCCTTTGGGGCGGGCAAGGTCGGCTATGTGGCCGGCTTCGCCAACGCCATCGTCCTGGGCGTCACCGCCCTGCTGATCGCCATCGAGTCCGTCCAGCGGGTGCTGCAGCCCGAGACCGTCGACTATCACGGCGCCATCGGCTTGGCGGCGGCGGGCCTGGCGGTGAACCTGGTCTGCGTCTGGCTGCTGCGGCCGGTTCACGACCACGCCCACGACAAGGACGGCGATCTCAACCTGTCCGCCGCCCACCTGCACCTGTCGGCCGATGCGGTGGTCTCGGCCCTGACCATCGCCGGCCTGGCCGCCGGAGACTGGCTGGGCTGGACCTGGGCGGACCCGATCGCCGCCCTGGCCGGCGCCGCCCTGGTCGGACACTTCGCCTGGCGGCTGATCGTGCGCGCCGGCGCGGTGCTGTTGGACATGAACCCGTCGCAGGACCTGACCGAGACCGTTCGCGGCCGGCTGCAGGACCCGGAGACCCAGGTGCTCGACCTTCACCTGTGGCGGCTGGGGCCTGGCCACCATGCGGCGGTGATCGTGCTGGCGGCTGCCCATCCGCAGGCGCCGGCCGCCTATCACGCACGCTTGAACGGAATATTAGGACTAAGCCACGTCACCATAGAGGTCCGCGACCTTCGGACCGCTTGACGGCGGCGCGCGGATCAGGCGCATGGAATGGTGATGGATCGCGTACCGGATCGCTCGCTTACCCGCCCCGCCCCGACCGGTGGGAACAGCCTTCGGGCGGCGGTTCTGCGCGGCCTGGGCTACGTCTTCTGGAGCGCCGCGGACGGCGCCTATGTCGCCTCCAACGCCGCCGATCTCAGCTTCAAGCGCCTCGCCCGCGGGACCCGCGCCTTCGTCTCCGACATTCCCGGCTCCCTGGGCATGGGCGCCCTGAGGGCCGCAGCCTTCACCGTCGAGCGCCGGGGTCCCCTGACCGCATTGGCCGTGGTCATCGCCGCCGCTGGCGTGGGTTGGAACGCCACCGCCCCGGCCGCGGTTCCTGGCCGGCCCGCCGTGCGGGGCGCCACCCCGATCAAGTTCGTCACCGACAAGCTGAACATCGAAACGCCCCGGCCGCGCCGACCCGCGCCGCCGGCCCCCTCGGACCTGCAGCACGAGCTGTCCCGCCTGGCCGCCCAGTATGACGAGCCGGTCGGCGTCGCCGTGGCCGACGTCACCGATGGCTGGGTCGCCTCCGTCGATGGCCAGCTGTCCTTCCCCCAGCAGAGCGTGTCGAAGCTGTGGGTGGCCATCACGGCCATGGAAAAGGTCGACCAGGGGATGATGCGCCTGGACCAGGGCGTGCTGCTGACCGACGCCGACCGCAGCGTCTTCTTCCAGCCGATCACCTACAATATCGACGACGACGGCTATCAGACCGATGTCGAGGAGCTGCTGCGGCGAGCCCTGGTCACCTCGGACAACGCCGCCAACGACAAGCTGATGGGCATGGTGGGCGGCGCGCCCGCCGTGCAGGACATGATCCGGCGCAAGGCCTTGGACGGGGTTCGGCTGGCCGAGGACGAAAAGCACCTGCAGGCCCGCATCGCCGGCCTGACCTGGAAGCCGGAATATGGCCAGTACGGCGTGTTCGAAGACGCCCGCAGCCGGCTGTCGCGCGAGGTGCGCGAACAGGCCATGCAGGCCTATGTCGAAAACCCCTATGACGGGGCGACGCCGGTGGGCGTCGTCCGGGCCCTGTCGGCCCTGAAGCGCGGCGAGCTGCTCTCACCGGCCTCCACCGACGTGATCCTGCACTATATGGCCAAGGCCCGGACGGGTCCGCGCCGGCTGGCCGGCGGCCTGCCGGGGGACTGGAAAATCGCCCATAAGACCGGCACCGGTCAGGATTTCCGCGGCGCGTCCTACGGCATCAATGACGTGGGCCTGCTCACCGCGCCGGACGGCCGCACCTACGCCGTGGCGGTGATGATGGCCAAGACCGCCAAGCCCGTCCCGGCCCGTCTGGAGTTCATGCAGGCGGTCTCGCGGGCCGTGGTCGCCAACTGGCGGGCGGAGCAGCGGGGCGGCTTCACCCTGCGCGGGGCGGAGCCCGAACTCACCGAGTAGGGCCAAAGCGCGAAACCCCCGCCATTCGCGTTGACTCAAAATCGGCTGTCTGTATAAGTCCGCGCCTCTCGCCCGCGGGCCTTCTCGCGGGCGTAATCCTTTTTGCAAGTTCAAGGCGCGAACGATGTACGCGGTGATCAAGACCGGCGGCAAGCAATACCGGGTCCAACCTGGTGATGTGCTGGTCGTTGAAAAGCTGGATGGCGAACCGGGTGCGGAGGTCGCTTTCGGCGACGTCCTCATGCTCGGCGACGGCGAGGCCGTGACCGTGGGCGCTCCGCTCGTGGACGGCGCCAAGGTGAACGCCACCCTGATCGAAACCCGCAAGGGTGAGAAGGTGAAGATCTTCAAGAAGATCCGCCGTCAGGGCTATCGCCGGACCCGCGGCCACCGCCAGACCGAGACCGTCCTGCGCGTGACCTCGATCGAAGGCGCCGGCAAGGCCGACAAGTGGGACGGCGTCGTCTCGCTGGTCACCAAGGCCGTGCTGAACGCCCGCTCGCGGAACCTGAAGCTGGAAGAGCCGGCGGTCCCGACCCCGGTCGCCGCCGAAGCCCCGAAGAAGGCTGCGCCGAAGAAGGCCGCCGCCAAGAAGACCGAAGCCCCGCAAGCCGACGCTGAATAAGCGTCCGGACAGCAAGTTTTAGGAGGCCACTATGGCTCACAAGAAATCCGGCGGCTCCTCGCGTAACGGTCGCGACTCGGCTGGCCGCCGTCTCGGCGTAAAGAAGTTCGGCGGCGAAGCCGTCCTGGCTGGCAACATCCTCGTGCGCCAGCGCGGCACCAAGTTCTTCGCCGGTGAAAACGTCGGCATGGGCAAGGACCACACCCTGTTTGCGACCGCCCACGGCGCGGTGAAGTTCGTCACCAAGCGTGACGACCGCACCTACGTGAACGTGGTGGCCGCCAACGAGAACGCCGAATAGGCGGAACCTCTCGATCCGGTTCCGCCAGACGATCAGTCAGGCGAACCGGACAGAAATCCCGAGCGGGGAGTCCGGACGCCGGACTCCCCGCTTTTGTTTTTTCTGACCCGGGAGGCAGTGATGTGCGCCATCGACATCCAACCCGTCATCGCGACGGAGCGTCTGGTCCTGCGGGGCCTGCGTCTCAACGACGCCGGTCGAATCGCAGAGCTGGCCAATGACCGCGACGTAGCCCGCATGCTCGCCGCCATGCCGCATCCCTATACCCGGGACCACGCCGACGCCTTCCTCGCCCGCCAGGGCGAGGGGCCGGGCCGCAACTTCGCCATCGAACATCCGGCCGAGGGCCTGATCGGGGTGGCGGGCTTCAAGCGCGACGACCTGGGTCGGCCCGAACTCGGCTATTGGCTGGGCAAGCCTTACTGGGGCTGCGGCTTCGCCACCGAGGCGGCCAAGGGAGCGCTCGGCTGGGCGCACAAGGACTGGGGCAAGCGCGCCGTCATGGCCCGCCACTTCAGCGACAACCCGGCTTCCGGCGAAGTCCTGAACAAGGCGGGCTTCCTCTATACGGGCGAGGTCACCCTGGCCCCGTCCGCCGCCCGTGACGCGCTGACGCCGTCGCGGACCATGGTCTGGCTCGCCTGATCTCCGCAATCCCCCGCCCGTCACGCTCGACGGGCGGGCTTCCTTGGTTCAAAAGGCCCACATGAAATTTCTCGACCAGTGCAAGGTGTATTGCCGGTCCGGCGACGGGGGCGGCGGCGCCGTCTCGTTCCGGCGGGAGAAGTACATCGAATACGGCGGGCCTGACGGCGGCGACGGCGGCTCGGGCGGCGACGTCTGGATCGAGGCGGTCGACGGCCTGAACACCCTGATCGACTTCCGCTATCACCAGCACTTCAAGGCCGGCACCGGCGTGCACGGCATGGGCCGCAACCGCCACGGCGCGGCGGGCCACGACGAGGTGCTGCGCGTCCCCGTGGGCACCCAGGTCCTCGATGAGGACAAGGAAACCCTGATCGTCGACATGGACACCGCCGGCCAGCGCTACCTGCTGCTCAAGGGCGGCAATGGCGGCTGGGGCAATGACCGCTTCAAGAGCCCGACCAACCAGGCGCCCTATCACGCCAACCCCGGCCAGCCGGGCGAGGAGCGCTGGATCTGGCTGCGGCTGAAGCTGATCGCCGACGTCGGCCTGGCCGGCCTGCCCAACGCCGGCAAGTCGACCTTCCTGGCCGCGGCCAGCGCCGCCAAGCCGAAGATCGCCGACTATCCGTTCACGACGCTGGCCCCCAACCTCGGGGTGGTCGACCTGTCGCCCGGCGAACGGTTCGTCATCGCCGACATCCCTGGCCTGATCGAGGGCGCCTCGGAGGGTGCAGGCTTGGGCACCCGCTTCCTGGGCCACGTTGAGCGCACCGCGGTGCTGATCCACCTCGTCGACGGCACCCAGGACGACGTCGCCGAGGCCTGGCGCACCGTGCGCCATGAGCTGGAGGCCTATGACGAGGAGCTCGGCGACAAGACCGAGATCCTGGCCCTCAACAAGATCGACGCCCTGTCGCCCGACATGATCGAGTTCCAGAAGGCGGCGCTGGAGGAAGCCTGCGGCCACGAGGTGCGCCTGGTCTCCGGCGTCTCTGGCCAAGGGGTGCGCGACCTGCTGCGCGAGGCCTACGCCCTGGTCCGGTCCCGCAAGGCCGAGGCGGTCGCCGACGCCGGCGGCGAGGAGCCCTGGACGCCGTGACCGGACTGGCCGCCGCCAAGCGCATCGTCGTCAAGGTGGGCTCGGCCCTCCTGGTCGGCGAGGACGGGGCGCCGGACGCCCATTGGCTGGCGGCCTTCGCCTCCGACCTGGCGCGCGTGCGCCATCGCGGCCAGCAGGTGCTGGTGGTCTCCTCCGGCGCGGTGGCCCTGGGCCGCAAGCGCCTGGGGCTCGGTCGCCGGGCCCTGACCCTGCCGGAAAAGCAGGCCGCGGCCTCGGCCGGCCAGTCGGCCCTGATGCGGGCCTGGGAAGAGGCGCTGGAGCCGCACGGGATCGGCGCGGCCCAGGTGCTGCTGACCCGCGATGACACCGAGGTGCGCCGCCGCTGGCTGAATGCGCGGGCCACGGTCGAGACTCTGCTGACCCTGGGCGTAGTCCCGGTGATCAACGAGAACGACACCGTCGCCACCGAAGAGATCCGCTACGGCGACAATGACCGGCTGGCCGCCCGCGTGGCCCAGATGATCGGCGCCGATGTCCTGGTGCTGTTGTCCGACATCGATGGGCTTTACACCGCCGATCCGCGCTCCAACCCCGCGGCGCAGCACATCCCGCGCGTGACCCGCCTGGACGCCGAGATCGAGGCCATGGCTGGAGGCGCGAACGCCTCTGCCGGGGTCGGCACCGGCGGCATGGCCACCAAGATCGCCGCCGCCCGCATGGCCCAGGCGGCCGGCTGCGCCACCGTCATCACCCTGGGCCGCCGGCCTTCGCCGCTCTACGCCGTCGAGCATGGCGAGCGGGCCACGGTCATTGAGCCCGCCCTGTCGGCCAAGGCGGCCTACAAGGCCTGGATCGCCGGGTCTCTCGCCCCGCGCGGGACGATCATCGTCGACGCCGGCGCGGCCCGGGCGCTGGGCACCGGCAAGAGCCTGCTGGCCGCCGGCGTCCGCGCCGTCGAGGGCCGGTTCGAAAAGGGCGACGCCGTCCTGGTGCGCGACGAGGCGGGCCGCGAGATCGGCCGCGGCCTGTCCCGCTACGACGCCGAGGACGCAACCCGCATCTGCGGCCTGAAGTCCGACGCCATCGAGGCCGCTCTGGGCTTCACCGAAGGCCCGGTGATCCACGCCGACGACCTGGCGCCAGCGGAAGCCGCTCAATAGGTGTCATCCCGGAAAGCGCGCAGCGCTTGTCCGGGACCTAGATGCGCGGACCTATCCTGATGGCTCTGTGTCTATGGGTCCCGCACGTCCGCGGCTTCGCCGCTCCCTGCGGGATGACACTCGAAGAGGCTGTCTACTCCACCACGCCCAAGGCCGGGCCGGCCCAGTCGACGCCCAACTCCCGGCGCAGGTGCGCGCGGGTGGCGGTTTCGAAGTCCTCGGGCCAGGCGGCGCCGATCCGCTCGCACAGGGCCTTGGCCCTGGGCAGGAACAGCCGCGCATAGGCGAGGTTGGTGGAGATCACCGAGTCCCGGTTGGGTTCGGCGAGCGGCAGGTCGGTGACCAATTCCAGGTCCTTCGGCGGTAACAGGCGGGCCAGGTTCTTGATCCCGGGCGGGGCCGGCAGGTCGAGCTGTTCGATCAAGAGGCTGATCAGTTGCTGACGCAGCAGGCCCGCGCCCGTCACCGCCGAGGCCCATTCCCGCCGGCCGACCGCCACGGTGAGCAGGCCCAGCACCCGCAGGAATTCACGGACCATCGCCTCGACCTTGGCCGGGTCGGCGGTGCGCGGCGCCAGCCGGTCCGGCAAGGCCTCATAGGCGCCGCAACGGTCCATCAGCGGCTTCAGCCGGTCCTTGGCGCCATGGGTCTGGCCCGGCACGGTCACGGTCAGGTCCACGCGCACCCAATCCTTGGTGACGGCGGAAAACAGCGGCAGGCCGGGATGCGGCTCGAACCAGTGCACCAGCTTGGCCACTTGATCCAGCCAGGCGCGGGCGCCCAGGACGAAGGCGCGATGATCCGCCGGCTCCACCACCAGGATCAGGTCGATATCGCTGTGGGCGTCGCCGGCGCCCTCCCCCAGGCTGCCGCCCAGGAACAGGGCCTGGACCTGCGGATCCTCCAGGGCCAGCTCCCGCAAGGTGTCGATCAGCTCGTCGCGCAACATCTCGATTCCCCCACCAAGAGTTGTACGCCTCTGCCGCGCGCCTGTCTCCATGGCGCGCGCGCGCCGGGGTTGCGGCGCATTCGACTTTCCCTTGCGCGCCGCAGGCACTACTAAGGCTCAAGCTGAGCATATGGGTTAGGGATGAGCGCGGGCGACGCCGGCCAGGAAACGACCTCCGCGGGGCGCCTCACGGCGCTGACCGCCGGCATGGCTGTGCCCTGGGGCGGCGATAAGGTGGCCTTCGTCTCGTCCGAGCTGGCCAAGGCCTTCCAGGCCGGCGACCGGCTACTGGTGGTGGACGGCGCCCTGCTGCACGTGCCCGCCGCGGTTCAGGCGACAGCGTCCAGCGCGGTCGCCCGCGCGAGCGCAGCCTTCCAGGCCCTGGCCCAGGTGTCCGACGACGCCATCACCACCTTCTTCGAGGCCTTCGCCGCCGCCCTGGCCGATGACGCCGTCTGGGGCCGGATCGCCGCCGCCAACGCCGCCGATGTCGCCGCTGCGCAAGCCCGCGGCCGATCCACCACCCGCCTGGCGGTCAGCGAGGCCATGCGGGCCGACATGATCGCCGGCCTGCGGGCCTGGCGCGACGCCCCGGCCAGCCGGGGACGGATCCTGGACCGCGTGGAGCACCAGGGCTGGAGCGTCGAACAGGTGGCCGCGCCCTTGGGCGTGGTCGGCTTTGTGTTCGAAGGCCGCCCCAACGTCTTCGCCGACGCCACCGGCGTCCTGCGCACCGGCAACACCGTGGTCTTCCGCATCGGCTCCGACGCCCTGGGCACGGCGCGGGCCATCGTCGCCGAGGCCCTCGACCCCGTGCTGGCCAAGGCCGGCCTGCCCAAGGGCGCCGCCGGCCTGGTGGATTCGGCTGAGCGCTCGGCCGGCTGGGCGATGTTCTCGGATTC
>NZ_JBHTLQ010000060.1:0-18983 GCF_042679085.1 Phenylobacterium conjunctum
GGCGTCGTCGCCGGCGACGGCGGACAGGCGCAGCCAGGCCATGGCGCCGGCCGCACGGCCCTCGACCGCCACAACCCCGGAGGGGCCGCGAACTTCAAAGGCGCAGGCCTCGCCGCGTTCGAACAGGGCGCGCAGGCGTCGCGCATGGTCGGGATCCGCGCGCATCAGGGCGGCGACCACCCCTTGCGGCTCGCCATCGTCGACGCCCAGGGCCTGGGCGCAGGCGGCCAGGCTCTCGTCGCCGGAGGCCAGGATGGCGTGGCCGTCCTCCACCGCCAGCAGGGCGGAATCGAAGGCTTCGACGGAGGCCTGGGCGGTCTCGGCCCCGGCGCGCAGGGCGGCGATCTGGCGGCGCAGATCGTGCACGCGCGCCTCGTTGGCGCGCTTCTGGGCCAGGGCCCAGAGCACCGCGCAGATGGCCAGCAGCACCGCGCCCGCGGCGGCGGCCAGGATGAGCTGCATTTCGCTCATTGCGCCCCTTCCGACGCCCGTGCCCGTAGATCGCGAATCATCTTTTGGAACATAGGCCGCGAAAGCGAATTCGGCGATGATCGGCGCATGACCGCGATCCTGTATCCCGTGGCGACCAGTCCCGAGCGTGCGCTCGACGCCAGCCTTGGCGCCGCCGTGCGCGAAAGCGAGGCCCGCAGGCTGGCGGGCGAGCCCGTGGCCTTTGTCGCCGGCCAGGTCGGCCCCGACTTCGAAAGCCGCGAGGCGGCGCTGGACGCCTATCCCGGCTGGGTGGACGACGAGCGGCCCGCGACCCGGGTCCAGATCCTGCCGGAGCATCGCTTCTGCCAGTTGGTGGAGGCGATCCCCGGCCGCAGACCTCCGCCGACGATCTCGCCGGTGAACCGCGACGGCCGCCGCTGGCCGACCCCGCCGCATCCGCCCCGGACCATCTGGCGGCTGATGGTGACCTACTGGCGGCCGGTCTCCGCGGCGCCGGGACCCGTGGCCGAGCCGGTCCATCCCCAGGCCCGCAAGGCCCGCAGATCCAAGGCCGCGAAGGCCGCGCCGGAGACCCTGAACGCCATGGCGCACCAGCCCCTGCGCGCCATCAAGCCGCAACAGCCGCTCGACATCGGCCTGTTCGAGGTGCGGCTGCCGGAGAACCCCAACCTGGTGATGCCCGATGAGTGACCCCGGCCCCCGCAGGGCCCCCAGCCTCGATGAGTTCGCCGCCCTGGCGGAGCAGGCCTTCGCTGGTCTGCCCGAGGCGTTCCGCAGCCTGACCGGCGACGTGATCTTCCGCGTGGAGGAGTTCGCGGAGGTCGAGGTTCTGGAGGAGCTGGGGATCGAGGATCCGTTCGAGTTGTCCGGCCTCTATCAGGGCGTGGACCTGTCCCGCCGCTCGGTGCTGGACCCCAGTCCGCACCCCTCGATGGTCTTCCTCTACCGCCGCCCGATCCTGGACGAGTGGGCGGAGCGCGGCGATGTGACGCTCCTGGAACTGGTCACCCACGTGCTGGTCCACGAGATCGGCCACCACTTCGGCCTGTCCGACGACGACATCGACGCGATCGAGGCGGAGTAGGCTTGGCCCACGACTGGAAGATTCCGCAGCGGGAGTACGCGCGGCAGGAAGCCCGCCGGGGACGGCGTCACGCCTTCGAGACCCTTGATCCCGCCAGCACCGCCTTGGTGGTGGTGGATATGGTCCCGTTCTTCGTGGAGGCCAGTGATCATTGCCGTGACGCGGTTGCGCCGATCAATCGCCTGGCTGAGGGGCTAAGGGGCGCGGGCGGCGTTGTGGCCTGGGTCCTGCCCTCGTCCGAGGAGCCGTTTCCGGACCTGAAAGTCGAGTTCTTCGGGCCGGATATCGCCCAGGCCTATGCCGCGTCAGGCGGCGCCGGCCCCTTGCAAGGCAGGGTTTCGTCGCACCTGGCGACCCAGGCCGGCGACGTCTTTGTGGAGAAGACAGCGGCCAGCGCCTTCTTTCCAGGCCGATGCGACCTGCCGGAGATGTTGCGGACGCGGGGCGTCTCAACCGTCGTGATCGCAGGCACGGTGACGAATGTCTGTTGTGAGAGCTCGGCGCGCGACGCCTCGACCCTGGGTTTCCGCGTCATCATGGCCGCCGACGCCATGTCGGCCCCAACCGACGAGATGCACAACGCCACCCTGACCACCATCTACCGGACCTTCGGCGATGTGCGCGGGAGCGACGAAATCCTCGGCCTTATTGAGGCGGCGCGCGATCCCGGCCGACAACCTTAAATCGGCGTTAGGAAAGTGACGCTTGCGTCATCTTTCTTGACTCGGCCTTGCGCCCGTGAGTTTTTGATCCACATCAAATTCAGGCGGCGCGCCCAGCCGCCGAAGCGCATTCTGGAGGACGAACGGATGGCCGCTGACGGCAACATCACCAAGGACATCATCTACGACGCCGTCGCGCCCGACGACTTCGAGTCCATGCTGGAACTGGACCGGTACAACAACCGCTCCACGGCCTTCGACAAGATCATCTCGGCCACCCACGACCACTTCTGGGATCCGCTCGACAAGAAGTACATCGACTTCGACGAGCCCTTCGACATGGAGAACGAGATGCTCCTGCCGGAGAGCATGATCATCTCGCTGGGCACCGACTATGTGTCCAACCACCTGTCGGACCCCAAGCAGCGCATCCGCTTCGCCAACCAGCAGGCCCTGCGCTCCTTCTCCTCGATCCTGCACGGCGAGCAGGGCGCGCTGAACCTGTCGGCGAGCCTGTGCCATGTGCTCAAGGACCAGGGCGCCCAGGAATACGCCGCCAACCAGACCCGCGAAGAGGCCCGCCACGTCACCGCCTTCGCCAAGTACATCAAGGCCCGCTGGGGCCGTCCGGTGGAATGCGGCCCGACCCTGAAGACCCTGCTGGTCGACATCATCGGCAGCCCGGAGGTCTATAAGAAGATCATCGGCATGCAGATGCTGGTGGAAGGCCTGGCCATGGGCGCCTTCGCCACCTTCTTCAACAATATCAATGACCCGCTCGGCAAGAAGCTGATGCAGCTGGTCATGACCGACGAGGCCTTCCACCACAAGTTCGGGAAGATCTGGGCCGACCGGACCATTCCGAACCTGACCCCGGAAGAGCACGCGATCATCGAGGACTGGGCCGCGCACTGCTTCCAGACTCTGCTGTTCAACCTCGTCTCGCCCTCGCAGCAGCGCGACCTCTATGAGGAGTTCGGCCTGGATCCGGACAAGGTGATCGCCGAGATGGCCGCCATGGTCACCGACGAGACCCGTCGGGAGAACATGAAGGAGCAGACCAACATCTTCCGGGTGCTGGTGAAGACCCTGCTCAACGCCGGCATCATCACCGACCGCACCCGCGGCTTCTACGCCATCTATGTGGACATGGAGGAGCTGAAGACCGAGGGCGACCGGATGGTCGGCGACGATATCGCCGAGGAGGGGATCAAGTACCTCCAGGAGATCAACTTCAAGGATCGCGCCCTGAAGGCGGTGAAGATCGCCGCCGAGTAAGCTGCGACTGATCCTGGTGATCTGCGAACGCCCGCCGGCCCGTCCGGCGGGCGTTTTCGCGTCTGGCTGGGCCGACGACGGGCGCCGCGCTTGACCATTGGTCTCGCCCTCGCCTCAATCAGCGGGTTTCTCGGACCTCCCGGCTCGCGCCCGGGGCGTTTCAAGTTCCAACCCGCCAGGCTTGCCTCTAGCGATGATGTCCATGCGTATCCTGTTGCTCGCGGTCTGCGCCGCGCTCCTGTCTGCGACCTCGGCCGCCGCGGTGACGCCGCCCAAGCCTGAGGAGCATATCGAGCCCACCAAGATGCTGGGCCGCTGGTACGAGGTCGCGCGCCTGCCCAACAAGACCCAGCGCGACTGCCAGGCCGGCATCTCCGAATGGGCGCGCGAGGCCGACGGCTTCGACGTGCTGCAGGTCTGCCATCGCGGCTCGGTCAGCGCCCCGCCGACCGAGTGGAAGGCCAAGGCCAAGGTCCTGGATCCGAAGACCAACGCCCGCTTCAAGATGACCTTCTTCGGCGGCCTGCTCAGCCAGGAGTACTGGGTGCTGGAGCATCGCAGCGACCAGGGCTGGCTGATCCTCGGCACCCCCAATGGCAAGTACCTGTGGCTGATGTCCCAGCGGCCGAGCCTGGCCTCCGGCGTCAAGGCCCAGGCCGTCGCCCGCATCAAGCAGATGGGCTACGACGTCAGCGCCCTGGAATTCCCGCAGCCGGCGCGGAACTGATTTCAGCCCTTGCGTCGGGAACGAAGGCGGAACAGAGTTTCGCCATGGACCTGGCGTCTTCCCTTTCCCGTCCCGAGATCACCACCCAGGTGACGCGCGGCGCAGCCCGGCTGCTCGCTGACCTGGGCTACACGCCATTGGCCGAGGTCTGCCTACCCAATGGCCGGCGCGCCGACCTGATGGCCCTGTCGGCGCGGGGCGAGTTCATGATCATCGAGGTGAAGTCGGGGATCGAGGACTTCCGCGTGGACCGCAAGTGGCGCGAGTACGGCCCCTATTGCGACCGCTTCGCCTTCGCCGTGGCGCCGGAGTTTCCACTGGATATCCTGCCGGAAGACCCGGGCCTGATCGTCGCCGACGGCTTCGGCGGCGCCGTGCTGCGCGAGCCGCCTGTCGCGACCCTGGCCGGCGCGCGTCGCAAGGCCCTGACCATCGCGTTTGGCCGGTTGGCCGCGATGCGGGCGGCGGGGGTGGCGGTGCTGAGCCTGGAGGTCTGAACCCCGATGTCTTCCTGGAAAGCGCGCAGCGCTTGTCCGGGACCCATATGCGCGGGGGTTTGCAGGATAGATCGGTGTCTATGGGTCCCGGTCTTCGGCTGCGCCGAAACCGGGATGACGCCCTATGGCGTGGTCAGCGCGGGGCGCGCTTGGCGAGGATCCGCTGCAGGGTGCGGCGGTGCATGTTCAGGCGCCGTGCGGTCTCGGAGACGTTGTGACCGCAGAGTTCATAGACCCGCTGGATGTGCTCCCAACGCACCCGGTCGGCGCTCATGGGGTTTTCCGGCGGGGGCGGGGCCTCGTCGCCGCGGGCCAGCAGGGCGCGGGCCACGTCGTCGGCGTCGGCGGGCTTGGAGAGATAGTCGATGGCGCCGGACTTCACCGCCGCCACGGCTGTGGCGATGTTGCCGTAGCCGGTGAGCATGACGACCTTGGAGTCTGGCCGGGCCTCGCGGATCGCCTCGACCACCTTCAGGCCGGTGCCGTCCTCAAGCCGCATGTCCAGCACCGCAAAGGCCGGCGGGGCCTGGCGGACCGCGGCGAGGGCCTCGCTGACACTGCCGACCAGGGTGGTCTCGAAGCCGCGTTGTTCAAGTGCGCGACCAAGTCGGGTGCGCAGGGGCGCGTCATCGTCCAGCACCAGCAAGGTCTTGTCGGGCAGGGCCGCAATATCGGCGGAGAGATCAGCCATGGTCTACTTCCGATTGCAGAGCTCGCTAGACGCGCTCCAAGCGTATGATGTCGTCGGTTCGCGCCGCTTCGCAAGTGGCTGTTGCGGCTAAGCTTGCGCGCCCACTTCGATTTGCGACCTTGCCCATCGGGCCTGGACGACGGCGCCGCGGGGACGGCCGTTCTGGAAGGTCACCCGCGCCCCGGTCCGCTCCAGCAGGGTCTTGGCGATGAAGAAGCCCAGGCCCATGCCCACATGGCCGGTCCGCGAGCCCTCCGCGCCCGGCCGGGTGGTCACATAGGGCTCGCCCAGCTTGGCCAGCACCTCGGGCGAGAAGCCCGGCCCGTCGTCGCGCACCTCCATCGACACCCCCTGGGCGTCGAAGCGAGCGGTGATCAGCACCTCGGAGGTGGCGAAGTCGACGGCGTTCTCCACGAAGGAGGTCAGGGCGTGCAGCACCTCCGGCATGCGCCAGATGTCGGGCGCCGAGACGCCGGGCGCGCCGGTGACGATGGCCTCCACGCGCACGTCCTTCTGGTCGGCGTGGGGCTCGATGACCTCGTGGACCAGCTGCAGCAGGCTCATCCGCTCGTGCACCTCGTCGGTGGCGTCGGGGGTTTCGGTCAGGCGGCGCAGGATCTCGCGGCAGCGCTCGGCCTGGGCCATCAGCAGCTCGGCGTCCTCCTTCACGCCAGGGGTCGGCGGATCGCGGGACATCTCCTTGGCGACGATGGCGATGGTGGCGAGCGGCGTGCCCAGTTCGTGCGCCGCGGCGGCGGCCAGGGCGCCCAGGGCCGAGAGCCGCTGTTCCCGCGACAGCACCGCCTGGGTGACATCCAGGGCCAGAGCCATCCGCGCCGACTCCACCGCCGACTGGCGCACATAGCCGCCGATCAGCAGGATGCCGGAGATGTTCGCCGCCGCCGCCGCCAGCAGGTAGTTCGACGATAGCGCCACCTCCATGCCGGCGCGGGCGGGCAGGGGCATGTGCAGCACGGCCAGGGCCCCCGAGACCAGGATCCCCAGGGTCGCCAGAACCGCCACCGGCGCCAGCGGCAGGGTGGCCGCCGCCAGGGTGATGGGGGCGATCAGCATCAGCGAGAAGGGGTTGCCCATCCCGCCGTTGAGATAGAGCAGGCCTGCGGTGTGCAGGATGTCGAAGCCCAGCTGGGCCACGGCCTCCCACTCGCCGGTCACCCGCTGGCCGGGTGAGGCCACGGCGGTGAGCAGGTTGATCCAGGCCGAGGCCCCGATCAGGGCGAAGCACATGGCGTAGGGCGCCTGGAAGTTGAAGACGACCCCGAGGACGCCCAGTATTCCGACCTCGCCCGCCAGCACCATCCAGCGCAGGGTGATGAGGTTGCGCATCCGCAGGCGGCCGCGCTGCGTCCCGCCTGAGGACCAGGCGAGTTCGCCTTGCGCGGCGGCGGGGCTTTGCCTATCGAGACCGGACGAGGCCGCGGGTCTCGACGACGCCAGCTTGGGTTGGGACGCCATCAGGGGCGAGCATCGCTGAGATCGCGTCGCCTGACGAGAGGCCAATACGCATGTCCCGACGGAATCTGTCCCTGGTCGCCATCTGTCTGCTGGGCCTGGCCCTGCTGGTCGGGATCGGCTGGAAGAGCGGCCTGTTCACGCCGCAGCCGGTGGCGACGGTGGGCGGCCCCTTCAAGCTGGTGGACCAGGCCGGCAAGCCGGTCGATCAGTCGGTTCTGAAGGGCAAGTGGACCGCGGTGTTCTTCGGCTTCACCTATTGCCCGGACGTCTGCCCCACCACCCTGCAGGTGCTGGCCCAGGCCAAGGACCGGCTGGGGCCGAAGGGCAAGGACCTGCAGATCGTGTTCATCAGCGTGGATCCGGAGCGGGACACCCCGCAGCAGCTGGCCGCCTATCTGAACAGCGACGCCTTTCCCAAGGGGACCATCGGCCTGACCGGCACGCCGGAGCAGGTGGCCGTCGCCGCCAAGGCCTATCGAGTGTTCTATGAGAAGGCCGGGACGGGTTCGGACTACCTGGTCAACCACTCGACCCCCACCTACCTGATGGACCCCAAGGGCCGGTTCAACCGGGTGCTGCCGTTCGGGATCGGCCCCGACGAGGTGGCGACCCAGGTGGCCAACGCCATGCGCGGCTAGCGGGCGCCGTGGCCCCTGCGACAACCTGAAACGTTAGGGGCTGGACTCTGTTAAGGGCGTCGGTGCTATGTTGCGCCGCAGCAAACAGGGGTCGCCCATGCTCTATTCGCTCTATGAAGCCGGCTACTACGCCTCGACGCCGCTGCGGATGGCCGCCCGCCTGACCCGGGATTTCTGGGGCGCGCATAACAATCCGGCCAAGGATTCGGACCTGGGACGGCGGATGTTCGCCGGCGCCGACCTGTTCGCCAACCTGACCCGGCGCTACGGCAAGCCCGACTGGGGCATCAACAGCGTCGAGATCGATGGCCAGCCCGTGCGGGTTCGCCCGACCGAGGTCTGGTCCAGCCCATGGGTCAAGCTCACCCATTTCGCCCGCGACATGGCGGACCTGCGCAAGGCCGGCCGTCGCGAGCTGGAGCCGGCGGTGCTGATCGTGGCGCCCCTGTCGGGCCACTACGCCACCCTGCTGCGTGGCACGGTCGAGGCCTTCCTGCAGGACCACGAGGTGTTCATCACCGACTGGACCAACGCCCGCGAGGTGCCGCTGCTCGAGGGCCGGTTCGACTTCCACGACTATCTCGACCACGTCCGCATGATGCTGCGCCTGCTGGGCCCGCGCCCGCACGTGGTGGCGGTCTGCCAGCCCGGCCCCGCCGTCCTGGCCGCCGCGGCCCTGATGGCCGAGGACAATGAGGAAAGCCGTCCCGGCACCATGACCTTCATGGGCTCGCCGATCGATGCGCGCCTGTCGCCGACCGTGACCAACAAGCTGGCCGAGGAGCGGCCCTTCGCCTGGTTCAAGTCGAACATGATCTTCAACGTGCCGCCGCCCTATCCGGGCATGGGCCGGCGCGTCTATCCGGGCTTCGTCCAGCTCTACAGCTTCATGTCGATGAACATGGAGCGGCACCAGGACGCCCACCTGAAGTATCTGAACGACCTGATGAACGGCGACGGCGACTCGGCCGAGAAGCATCTGGAGTTCTATGACGAGTACCTGTCGGTGCTCGACCTGACCGAGGAGTTCTATCTCCAGACGGTGGACTATGTGTTCCAGCAGTACCTCTTGCCCAAGGGCGAGCTGGTCCATCGCGGCCGGCCCGTCCGGCCCGAGCTGATCACCGACATCGGCCTTCTGACGGTCGAGGGCGAGAACGACGACATCTCCGGCATCGGCCAGACCCAAGCGGCGCACACCCTGTGCTCGTCCCTGCCCGAGGCCCTGAAGGAGGACTATGTGCAGCCGCACGTGGGCCACTACGGGGTGTTCAACGGCCGCCGGTTCCGCGAGGAAATCTATCCCCGCGTGCGCGCCTTCATCCGCCGCGTCGAGGCCGGGGTCGAAAAGGCCGCCAACGCAGCCTAATTAGGGACCATGTCCCTGTTTCAGCGTCCGCAGGCCTATGCCGACGGCGACCGGCTGGAGGTCGCCGGCGTCGCCGTCCGCCTGAAGGTTCACAGCCGCGCCCGCCGGGTGTCGCTGCGCCTGGACCGCACGCGCCGCGAGGTGGTGGCCACCGCGCCCACCCCCCGCCGGCTGGCCGAGGCCGCCGCCTTCGCCCACGACCGGGCTGAGTGGATCCTGGCCCGGCTGGCCGAGCTGCCCCAGGCCCAGAGCATCGCGCCGGGCGTCACCATCCAGCTGTTCGGCCAGCCCTGCCGGCTGGAGGCCGCCAGCCATCCGGCCCGCTACATCCCCGCCACGGACGACGCGCCGGCCCGCATCGCCGCCCGCGGCGAGGGCGAGGCCTTCGCCCGCGCCGTCATCCGGGTGATCCGGCGTCGCGCGCTGGAGGTGCTGACCGAGCGCACCGCCTATCACTGCGCCCGGCTGGGGGCGAAGCTGCCGGCCATCACCATCATGGACGCCAAGGGGCGCTGGGGCTCATGCCGACCGGCCCTGCCCAACAAGCCCGCCGCGATCCGCTATTCCTGGCGCCTGGCGCTCGCCCCCTTCGAGGTGGCCGACTATGTGGCCGCCCATGAGTGCGCCCACCTGCTGGAGCTCAACCACGGGCCGCGCTTCTGGGCGCATGTGAAGGCCCTGGTGGGCGACGAGCGGCCGCACCGCGCCTGGCTGCGAGCCGAAGGGGCGCGGCTGCACGCGTTCGGGGGGTAGGCTCACCCGTCACCTTGGGTGGGGTAGCCGTGACAGCGCCGATTTCCGCACATCCCGGCGAATGCCGGGACCCCGATCATAGAGCTCGGCCTTGGCGGCAATCCTGCGATGGTGCGCCTTGGTCCCTGCTGCCGGCGTCACCTGGACCCCGGCATTCGCCGGGGTGAGCGGATCAAGCGATCAGAACGGAATATCTTCCGCCTTCGGCTTCTCGGCCGGGGCTTCCGCGGGCGCGGGATTGCCGGACAGGAGGTCCCCGATGGGGTCGGGGGCTGGAGCTTCCACCGGGGGCGGGGTGACCGTGCCGCCGGGGATGGCCTGGGTGCGCAGACGGGGCAGGGCGGCGGTCATGAAGTCGTGCCAGACGCCGGCCGGCGCGCCGCCGCCCGTGACCCGCTTCATCGGGGTGTTGTCGTCGCGGCCGACCCAGACGGCGGTGACGAAGCCGCCGGTGTAGCCGACGAACCAGGCGTCCCGGTAGTCGCTGGTGGTGCCGGTCTTGCCGGCGATGTCGAAGCCGGGGACGCGGGCCCGCGTGCCGGTGCCCGACGCGATCACCTGGCGCATCATCTGGTTCATGTACTGCAAGGCCGGCGAGCCGATCACCGGCTTGCGCTCCGGCTTGTCGACCCCGTGGTCGTACAGGACCTTGCCCGAGGCGGTGCGGATCCGCTCGATCCCATAGCCGTGGGCCAGGAAGCCGCCATTGGCGAAGGGGGCGTAGGCCTGGGCCATGTCCAGCGGGCTGACCTCGACGGCGCCCAGCGCCATGGACGGGTCGAGCTGGATGCGGCTGGTGATGCCCAGCCGGCGGGCGGTGGAGGCGACATTGCCGGTGCCGACCTCATTGGCCAGCCGCGCGGCGACGGTGTTGATCGACTGGGCCAGGGCCGTCTCCAGCGTCATCGGGCCCAGGTACTTGTTGGTGTAGTTCTTGGGCTCCCAGTCGCCGATCTTCACCGGCTCGTCGACCACCGGGGTGGCGGGGGTGCGGCCCTGCTCCATGGCGGTCAGGTAGACGAAGGGCTTGAAGGCCGAGCCGGCCTGGCGCTGGGCCATGGTGGCGCGGTCGAACTGGCTGTCGGCGTAGCGGGCGCCGCCCACATAGGCGCGGATCCGGCCCTCGCCGTCGATGGCGACCAGGGCGCCTTGCTGCACCCCCTGGCCGGCGGCGGCCGTGACCCCGCGGGACAGGGACTGTTCGGCGGCGGCCTGGATCGGCAGGTCCAGGGTGGTCTCGACCACCAGGTCCTCGGTGGGCTCGCCGACCAGGCTGCGGACCTGATCGTCCACCCAGTCGGTGAAGTATTGGGCGCGCTGGTTGGCCAGGACCGGATTGACCCGCACCGGGGTGCGGAAGGCCTCGGCCCGCTGGTCCGGCGTGATGGCGCGGGTGCGGACCATCTCGTCCAGCACCACGGTGGCGCGACGGGCGGCGCGGTCGGTGGAGGAGACCGGGCTGTAGCGCGACGGCCCCTTCATCATGCCGGCCAGCAGGGCGCTCTCGCCGATGGTCAGTTGGCTGGCGGGCTTGCCGAAATAGCGCTGGGCGGCGGCCTCGATGCCATAGGCGCCGGCCCCGAAATAGACCCGGTTCAGATAGAGGGCGAGGATCTCCTTCTTGGAGAACTTCGCTTCCAGCCAGATGGCCAGGATCAGCTCCTGGGCCTTGCGGCGGTAGTTCTGGTTCGGGGTCAGGAAGAGATTACGGGCCAGCTGCTGGGTGATGGTTGAGCCGCCGCGCAAAGGTCCGCCATTGTGGGTGGCGTTATAGATGCCGCTGCGCAGCATGCCCCAGGGGTTGAAGCCCGGGTGCCAGTAGAACCAGCGGTCCTCGATGGCCACGAAGGCGGCCGGCACGTACTTGGGCAGCTTGTCCAGGTCCACGGGCGGGGCGAACTGGCTGCCGCGCACCGCCACCAGGGCGCCGGAGCGGTCCAGATAGGAGATCGAGGGCTGACGCTTGACGTCGTAGAGCTTTGAGGTGTCCGGCAGGTCGACCGCGAACACCGCGAAGAAGGCCACCAGGAAGATCAGCCCCCAGACGCCGACGACGGCGCCCCAATAGATGACGGCCTGGGCGGGGGTGCGAGCAGCCTTCTGGGGGCCGCGGGGACCTTGCGCGTTGGCCATGGGGCCTGTCGAACCTCGTAAAGACGTCTGGCGAACGAATAGCTTAGCGCGAAGGAACACGCGACAAGATTGACGAGGGATGAATGGGGCGCGGGTTAGGCGTCCCGTCCTGCGCGAACATGGTTTCCGAACCTGGCCATGATGGGCAATGGTTGGGCGATGGGGTGGACGGCGATCATTGCGGCGGGACTGGTGGCGGTGAGCGGGCTCAGCGCCCGCGAGGTGCATGGCCCCGGCTTCGAACTGGTGGTCATCGACAGCCTCGACAAGCCGGACGGCCCCTTCTGGTTCGTGCCCCACGACAATGAGGCCGCCGCCTGGCGCGTCGGCCTGGAGGCCTTGCAGGCGCATGGCGGGCGGCTGGTGGCGGTGGAGAACGCCGGCCGCCGCATGTGGCCGGCGCCTTGCCCTGTGTCCTGTGATCCGAACCGGTCGCTGGGGGCCAACCCCTATGGGGACGCGGTGATCCGCCTGATGTCGCCGGGCCAGCCGGTGGTGGGCCTGCACACCAATGCGCCTGGGCGTCGGGGCCTGGGGGCTGGGGCGGGCACTACCTGGGCCGACGCCCGCGACCGCAATGTCTGGATGCCCAGAGCCCTGGCCGGCTTCGCTGACGGCGACGCCCTGGCCATCGTGGCCGGGACCAGGCCCAAGTCCGACGCCGCGCCGCCGTGCCTGCCGAACTTCATGATGGGCGGCGCCCCGATGCTCTATGAAGAGGTGCGCGACGGCGGCGATGGCTCAATGTCGAACGACTTGGCCCTGCGCCAGCCTGAGCGGACCTATGTGGCCCTGGAGGCGCGGCATGGCGACGACGACTCCCTCCGGGCGCTGCTTGCGATCCTGATGGCCTGCCCAGCCTACGCCCAGCCCTGAAGCGCTTCGTGCCCCAAGGTCTGCTCTGCGTTTTCGCATAGTGCAGTTGCGAAAAATTAGCTTGTGCTCGATCTTAACACCGTTATCTTAGCGATGCTTAGTTCACGTCGCGTCACGGTGGGGATACCGGGGCGGCCCACGGCGGGGACCAAAGCCGAGCCCTTTTCGGGTTCGTTTCCTCCCCGAACCTGGAAGACCACAACATGAAGCTCCAAGCCCTCGTCGCGGCCCTCGCCGCCGTGGCCGGCCTGTCGGCCGCCGCCCCCGCCCTGGCCGGCGAAGCCGTCGTCGCCAAGCTCGCCGCTCCGGTGGCCGCCTCCACCAAGTTCATCGCCGGCGGCGCCATGTTCAGCTGCGCCGGCGACACCTGCGTCGCCACCGCCCCGACCTCGCAGACCTATTCCACCGCGGCCTGCAAGACCGTGGCGAAGTCGGCGGGCGCCGTGACCTCCTTCACCCTCGCGACCAAGAGCCTGGACGCGGACAAGATTTCGGCCTGCAACGCGGCCGCTTCCAACACGCAGGTCGCCAAGCGCTAAGGCGCGCCTCCCAGCCGACCCTTAGTCGAGCCTGCATACTCAAGGGACGCCGTCAGCCCACGGCGTCCCTTTTTTCTTGTCGGGCCCTATTCCCCGATTGGCCTTTTTCTTTCTCCGGACTCCCGCCGGTCCGGCTTTGGCCTTAAGAGGCCCGCCTCATGTCGGACGAAGCTTCTCCCCTTTCCCGCGCCGCGGTGGTCCCTCAGGGTCCCGCGCCCCTGTCGGTCCTGATGGACGCCTTGATGGCCGAGGTGGCCGGTCCCGGCGCCGAGCCGGTCTCGGTCAGCATCGACTACGGTCCCGCCGTTGCGCCCGGCCAGGCCCTGACCCTGGAGGGTTGGGTGGACCGGGCGACCCGCACCATCGTTTTCGCCAGGGGCCGTGTCCTGACCGCCGATGGCGGCGTCGCAGCCCAGATTTCAGCCGTTTTCCGTAGGGGCGCCCCACCGGCTGGAGCCAATCCGGACAAGGCCTGAAGGCCGACAAAGGGCGCCGGTTCGGTTGCGGCGCCGAAAATCGCGTGCTAACAGGCGCGCGGCTTAGGGCCAGGGGGCCTCCAGGGTCCTGTTGGCCAGTGTTCTTTTCCGAGCGCTTTCAAGCCTTTAGGCTACGGTTGGGTCAAACCTTCCGCGGCTGTTCCTACGCACCGGGCGGACAATTCAGTGGCGGACGATTCCAAGACTTCCAATGTGGGCGACCGATACGCCCAGGCTCTGTTCGATCTGGCGACCGAAGAGAAGACCGTCGCGGCTGTGGCCGCTGACCTTCAGTCGCTGAAGAAGATGAGCGCCGAGTCCCAGGACTTCCGCGTCCTGCTGGCCTCTCCGGCGTTCAGCGCCGAGGACAAGGGCAAGGCGCTGGCCGCCCTGGCCGCCAAGGCCAAGTTCCATGCGACCACCCAGAAGTTCCTGGGCCTGATCGCCGCCAACGGCCGGGTCTCGGCCCTGCCGGCGGTGATCGTCGGCTTCGAGGCCCTGGCCGCCAAGGCCCGCGGCGCTGTCGCCGCCCAGGTCGTGACGGCCCTGCCGCTCACCGCCGCCCAGACCAAGGGCGTCGCCCAGGCCCTGCGCACCGCGCTCGGCGCCGATCCCGAAATTACGACCCGCGTCGATCCCTCCCTCCTGGGCGGCATCAAGGTGCAGGTCGGTTCCCGCCTTTTCGACGCTTCGCTTCGTTCGAAGCTCGATTCCCTCAAGTTCGCCCTGAAGAGAGCGTAAGCCATGGATATCCGCGCCGCCGAGATTTCGGCCATCCTGAAGTCCCAGATCGCCAACTTCGGCCAGGACGCCGACGTCTCCGACGTCGGCCAAGTGCTGAGCGTCGGTGACGGCATCGCCCGCGTGTTCGGCCTCGACAATGTCCAGGCCGGCGAAATGGTCGCCTTCCCCAAGGCCGGCGTGAAGGGCATGGCCCTGAACCTGGAACGCGACAACGTCGGCGTCGTGATCTTCGGCGAAGACCGCGCCATCGCGGAAGGCGACGAAGCTCGCCGCCTCGGCGAAATCGTGGACGTGCCGGTCGGCAAGGGCCTGCTGGGCCGGGTCGTGAACCCGCTGGGCGAGCCGATCGACGGCAAGGGCCCGATCCAGAACGTGGCCGAGCGTCGCCGCGTGGACGTGAAGGCCCCGGGCATCATCCCGCGGAAGTCGGTGCACGAGCCCGTGCAGACCGGCCTGAAGGCCATCGACACCCTGATCCCGGTCGGCCGCGGCCAGCGCGAGCTGATCATCGGTGACCGTCAGACCGGCAAGACCGCCGTCGCCATCGACGCCATCCTGAACCAGAAGGCCGTCAACGCCGGCGACGACGAGAGCGCCAAGCTCTACTGCATCTACGTCGCCATCGGTCAGAAGCGCTCCACCATCGCCCAGATCGTGAAGACGCTCGAAGAGCGCGGCGCGCTGGAATACACCATCATCGTCTCGGCGACCGCCTCGGAGCCGGCCCCGCTGCAGTTCCTGGCCCCCTTCGCGGGTTGCGCCATGGGCGAGTGGTTCCGCGACAACGGCATGCACGCCCTGATCATCTATGATGACCTGTCCAAGCAGGCCGTGGCCTATCGCCAGATGTCCCTGCTGCTGCGCCGCCCGCCGGGCCGCGAAGCCTATCCGGGCGACGTGTTCTACCTGCATAGCCGCCTGCTGGAACGCGCCGCGAAGCTGAACGAGGACAACGGCTCCGGCTCGCTGACCGCTCTGCCGGTCATCGAAACCCAGGCCAACGACGTGTCGGCCTACATCCCGACCAACGTGATCTCGATCACCGACGGCCAGATCTTCCTGGAAACCGACCTGTTCTTCCAGGGCATCCGCCCGGCCGTGAACGTCGGTATCTCGGTGTCGCGCGTGGGCTCCTCGGCCCAGATCAAGGCGATGAAGACCGCCGCCGGTCCGATCAAGGGCGAACTGGCCCAGTATCGTGAAATGGCCGCCTTCGCGAAGTTCGGCTCTGACCTGGACGTCACCACTCAGCGTCAGCTGGCTCGTGGCGAACGCCTGACCGAGCTGCTGAAGCAACCCCAGTACGCCCCGCTGTCGGTGGAAGAACAGGTCGCCGTGATCTACGCCGGCACCCGCGGCTACCTCGATGGTATCCCGACCGCCGCCGTCGGCCGCTACGAAGCCGAGCTGCTCGCCCACCTGCACGCCAAGCACCAGTCGCTGCTGGACACCATCCGCACCACCAAGGATCTGAAGGGTGACGTGGAAGGCCAGCTGAAGGCGGCCCTGGAAGCCTTCACCAAGACGTTCGCTTAAGCGGCGCCTGGGGAGCTAGGGAATGGCCAGCCTCAAGGAGATGCGCAATCGGATCGGAAGCGTGAAATCCACGCAGAAGATCACGAAAGCGCTGCAGATGGTCGCGGCGGCGAAGCTTCGCCGCTCGACCGAAGCGGCCCAGAACGCCCGGCCCTACGCGGAGCGTATGGCCGCGGTGATCGCCAATCTTGCCCAGGGCGTGTCCGGTGACGGCGCGCCGCGCCTGCTGGTCGGCACCGGCAAGGACACCAAGCAACTGCTGATCGTCGCCACCTCGGACCGCGGTCTGGCGGGCGGCTTCAACAGCTCGATCGTGCGCATGGCCCGGGAGAAGATCTCGACCCTGCTCGCCGAGGGCAAGGACGTCCGGATCATCACCGTCGGCCGCAAGGCCCGCGACCAGCTGAAGCGCGCCTATGGCGACCGCTTCGTGGCCAGCTTCGAGGCGGGCGCGAACCCGACTCTCGCGGTGGCCCAGGAAGTGTCCCAGAAGGTCATCGAGCTGTTCGACGCCGGCGAAGCCGACGTGGTCACCCTGGCCTTCTCGCGCTTCCGCTCGGTGGTCCAGCAGACCCCGACCCTGTCGCAGCTGATCCCGGCTCAGGTCACGGGCTCCGCGCCCCTCGATCTGAAGGGCGCGGCCTATGAGTACGAGCCGGACGGCGAGGCGATCCTTGAGACCCTGCTGCCGCGCAACCTGACGGTCCAGGTGCTGTCGGCGATGCTCGAAAACCAGGCCGGGTTCTTCGCCGCCCAGATGACGGCGATGGACAACGCGACCCGCAACGCCGGCGACATGATCGCCGCCCTCACCCTGACATATAACCGCTCACGCCAGGCGCAGATCACCAAGGAGCTGATCGAGATCATCTCCGGCGCCGAAGCGATCTAACCGAAAGAGTCCGAAACCATGGCTACGACCCCCAAGGCTCCCGCCAAGAAGGCCGCCGCTCCGAAGGCCGCTGCGGCTCCGAAGGCCCCCAAGGCCGCCGCGCCCGCGGCCGCCAAGAAGGCTCCGGCCGCCAAGGCCGCCGCCCCGACCGTCGCGGTCAAGGGCGTGGCCACCGGCAAGATCGTCCAGGTCATCGGCGCCGTCGTCGACGTTGAGTTCGACGGTCACCTGCCGGCGATCATGAACGCCCTGGAGACGACCAACGTCGACCAGCGGACCGGCCAGCCCTTCCGCCTGGTGCTGGAAGTCGCCCAGCACCTGGGTGAGAACACCGTCCGCACCATCGCCATGGACACCACCGAGGGTCTGACCCGCGGCCAGGCCGTGGTCGACACCGGCGCCGGCATCACCGTTCCGGTGGGCCCGGCGACCCTCGGCCGCATCATGAACGTCATCGGCGACCCGATCGACGAAGCCGGCCCGATCGCCACGACCTTCACCGCCCCGATCCACCGCGAGGCTCCGTCCTTCGCCGATCAGTCGACCTCGGCCGAAGTGCTCGTCACCGGCATCAAGGTCATCGACCTGCTCTGCCCCTACACCAAGGGCGGCAAGACCGGCCTGTTCGGCGGCGCGGGCGTCGGCAAGACCGTGACCATGCAGGAGCTGATCAACAACATCGCCAAGGCCTACGGCGGTTACTCCGTGCTGGCCGGCGTGGGTGAGCGCACCCGCGAAGGCAACGACCTGTACCACGAGATGATCGAGTCCAAGGTCAACCTGCCGGGCGGTGGCGAAGGCTCCAAGTGCAGCCTGGTCTATGGCCAGATGAACGAACCCCCGGGCGCCCGCGCCCGCGTGGCCCTGACCGGCCTGGCGCAAGCGGAGTACTTCCGCGACGTCGAGGGCAAGGACGTGCTGCTGTTCGTCGACAACATCTTCCGCTTCACCCAGGCCGGCGCCGAAGTGTCCGCTCTGCTGGGCCGCATCCCCTCGGCCGTGGGCTATCAGCCCACCCTGGCCACCGAGATGGGCAACCTGCAGGAGCGCATCACCTCGACCACCAAGGGTTCGATCACTTCGGTCCAGGCCATCTACGTGCCCGCCGACGACCTGACCGACCCGGCGCCCGCCGCCTCGTTCGCCCACCTGGACGCCACCACCGTGCTGTCGCGCGACATCGCCGCCCAGGCCATCTTCCCGGCCGTTGACCCGCTGGACTCCACCAGCCGGATCATGGACCCGCTGGTGATCGGCGAAGAGCACTACTCCGTCGCGCGTCGCGTCCAGGAAACCCTGCAGGCCTACAAGGCCCTGAAGGACATCATCGCGATCCTGGGCATGGACGAGCTCTCGGAAGAGGACAAGCTGACCGTGGCCCGCGCCCGGAAGATCCAGAAGTTCCTGTCCCAGCCCTTCCACGTGGCCGAGCAGTTCACCAACATGCCGGGCATCTTCGTGAGCCTGGAAGACACCATCCGCTCCTTCAAGGCGCTGGTGGACGGTGAGTATGACCACCTGCCGGAAGCGGCCTTCTACAACGTCGGCACCATCGAAGACGCGGTGGCCAAGGCCGAGAAGCTGGCCGCGGAAGCCTAAGCGATCATGGCTGGCAAGCTCCACTTCTCCCTCGTCTCGCCGGAGCGTGAGCTCTATGCGGGCGAGGTCGACCAGGTCGACGCGCCGGGCTCCGAAGGCGACTTCGGGGTCCTGGCCAACCACGCGCCGTTCATGACCGCGCTCAAGGAAGGCCGGGTCCGCGTCTATGTCGGCGGCAAGACCACCGACTTCGACGTCAAGGGCGGTTTCGCGGATGTGACCCCGGAAGGGCTGACCATTCTCGCTGAGCATGCTCAAGAAGTCGCCAGCTAGGCGATCCGCCTCGCCTTGGCCGCAAACTCCGCTTAGGGGACTTGCGAGGCGCTAAGTCTTTAAGTGGTATAAGCGCTAGAAGCCTCGCCGTTCATGCGGCGGGGCTTCAAGTACGAAGTGGAGCGGGTTCGCCGAACGATGTTGGGCGGCCCCTCGTGAGAGGAAACGAGACATGCGCACCGCCGCCATCGCCAGCCTTATCGCCGTCGCCGGTCTTGCCAGCGCCGCTGCGGCCCAGACGACCGCGGATCCCGCGGCCCCGGCGGCCCCCGCCGCGCCGCCCGCCG
>NZ_JBHTLQ010000061.1:0-18959 GCF_042679085.1 Phenylobacterium conjunctum
GGCCGCCGCCGTGGTGATCGCCGCCTTCGGGGGCGGGATGCTGGCCGCCAAGGGCTTCGACGCCCTCAGCCTTGGCGGCCCGGCCTCCGGTCCCGCCGCGCATCTGGAGCCCGGCGCGCAAGGCTGGTCCCTGTTCGGCAAGCCGCGGTGGCAAGGCGCCCCGCGCCGCGGCGTCCCCAAGCCCGAGGGCTTCGCCGTCTGGCGCTCGCGCATCGACACCTCCGGCCCCGAGCCCAGAGCGTGCGTGGAGATGACCCGGCCGCTGGACCCGGCCAAGTCCTACGCCGACTTCGTCCTGGTCTCCCCCGACCTCGGCCACAGCCCCGCCGTCCAGGTGAAGGGCTCAGAGCTCTGCGTGGGCGGAACCGGCTTCGCCGACCGCCGCCTGACCCTTCTGAAGGGCCTGCCCGCCCGCGGCTCCGAGACCCTGGCCGCCAACGCCGACGTCGACTTCACCTTCGGCGAGAAGCCGCCTTACGTGGGCTTCGCCGGCTCCGGCGTGATCCTGCCGCGTGAGGACGCCGACGGCGTCGGCATCGAGACCGTCAATGTCAGCCGCCTCTATGTCGAGGTCTGGCGGGTGGTGGACCGCAACCTGGTCCGCAAGTCGATCTCCGCCCCCGATCCGACCCCGGAAGGCGAGTACAGCTACGACTACGGCTCAGACAGCCCCGACGAGGACGGCCGCATCGTCTGGAAGGGCGAGATCGCCGTGAAGGCCGAGGGCGAGGGCGTCCGCACCACGACCGTCTTCCCCCTGGGCGCCGTGCTCAAGGAAATGAAGCCGGGCGGCTATGTCATCAAGGCCCGCGACGCCTCCGGCGGCCGCGCGGTGAAGCCCAGCGACGACGGCTACGATTCGAACCCTCCGGCCCAGGCCCGCCGCTGGGTGATGTTCACCGACATGGCCCTGTCGGCCTATGACGGCTCCGACAGCCTGGACGTGGTGGTCCGCTCCCTGAAGACCGCCAAGGTCCTGCCCGGCACGGTGGTCAACCTGGTGGCCCGCAACGGCGAGGACCTGGCCAGCGCCAAGGCCGACGCCAACGGCCATGTCCGCTTCGACCACGCCCTGCTGGAAGGCGAAGGCGGGGCGGACGCCAAGATGGTCATGGCCTATGGCGCCCAGGGCGACCTGGCCGTGCTCGACCTCGACCGCGCCCCTGTGGACCTGTCGAAACAGGGGATCGGCGGGCGCACCGGCGACGACGCCTCCACCTCCGGCCGTTCGGCCGCGGGCGTGGTCGACGCCTTCCTCTATGACGACCGCGGCATCTATCGCCCCGGCGAGACCGTCCACCTGAACGCCCTCTTGCGCGACCGCGAGGTCAAGGCGGTGAAGAACCGGAAGGGCGCCATCGTCGTCAAGCGGCCCTCCGGCGTGGAGTTCCGCCGCTACGCCTTCGACGGCGCGCCGCAAGGCTCGGTCGGCGCCGACGTGGTGCTGCCCAAGTCGGCCCCGCGCGGCCGCTGGACCGCCCAGGTCATGATCGACGGCCTCGACAAGCCGGCGGGCGAGATCAGCTTCTCGGTCGAGGATTTCGCGCCCCAGCGGCTGGCGGTCACCGTCACCGGCCAGGAGCAGGTCCCCTTGAAGGCCGGCGAGGTCCGTAATGTCGATATCAACGCCCGCTTCCTCTATGGCGCGGCGGGCGCCGGCCTGCAGACCCAGGGCGAAGCCCGACTGAAGGCCGACACCAACCCCTTCCCGCAGTTCGCCGACTATCAATGGGGCGACCAGGTCACCCCCTTCGAGGAAAAGTATCTAGACCTCGGCCAGACCGTCACCGACGGCGACGGCCGCGCGGTGGTCGCCGTCAATGCGGGTGAGGCTGGCGATACGGCCCAGCCCCTGACCGCCGTCTTCACGGCCTCGGTGTTCGAGCCCGGCGGCCGCCCGGTGCGCGAAGGCCTGGACCTCAAGGTCCGGACCAAGCCGGTCTATCTGGGGGTCAAGGTCGACCAGGGGGATTCCGGCGGCTCCGGTGATCCCACCGTGGCCATGAACATTATCGCCGCCGACGCCGCCGGCCGCCGCATCGCGGTGGGCGGGGTCAACTACAGCCTGATCGCCGAGAACTGGGACTATGACTGGTTCCAGCAGGACGGCCGCTGGCAGTGGCGGCGCACCAGCCGTGACGTGGTGGTCCAGAAGGGCGCCCTGAACGTCTCCGCCGCCAACCCGGCCCGCCTCGCCCGGCGCCTGGGCTGGGGCGACTATCGCCTCGAACTCTACGGCCCCTCGGGCGCCAAGACGGTCATCCGCTTCGCCTCGGGTTGGGGCGCCCCGGCCGCCGACATGGACGCCCCGGACTTCGTGCGCGTCAGCGCCGGAACCCACGCCTATGCGCAAGGCGACACCGTCGAGATCACCTTGAAGCCGCCCTATGCCGGCGAGGCCCAGGTGGCGGTGGCCACCGACCGCCTCATCGACCTCAAGACCGTCTCGGTTGGACCGGGCGGGACCACCGTCCGGCTGAAGACCAACGGCGCCTGGGGCGGCGGGGCCTATGTCCTGGTCAGCGTGGTGCAGCCGCGCGATCCGGTCGCCTCGCCCAAGCCGCGCCGTGCGCTCGGCCTGATCTATGTCCCGCTGGACCCGAAGGACCGCAAGCTGGGGGTTGAGATCAACACCCCGCCAAAGCTCGACTCCAAGGCCATGCTGGAGGTGCCGATCACCATCAAGGGTGCCGGCTTCGGCGGGCGCGCGCGGGTGACCCTGGCCGCCGTCGACGAGGGCATCCTGCAACTGACCAAGTTCAAGAGCCCCGACCCGGTCCAGTACTATTTCGGCAAGCGGGCGCTCACCCTCGACTACCGCGACGACTATGGCCGCCTGCTCGACCCGAACCTGGGCGCGCCGGCCAATGTCAATTTCGGCGGCGACGAGATCGGCGGCGAGGGCCTGACCGTCACCCCCATCAAGACCGTGGCCCTGTGGTCCGGCGTGGTGGAGACCGGCCTGGACGGCAAGGCGGTGATCAAGCTGCCGGCCGCCGACTTCAACGGCGAACTGCGCCTTATGGCCGTGGCCTGGACCGACACCGCCGTCGGCTCGGCCTCCAAGCCGATCACGGTGCATGAGCCGGTGGTCGCCGATCTCGCCCTGCCCCGCTTCCTGGCGCCCGGCGACAAGGCCTTCGCCACCCTCGAGCTGCACAATCTCGAGGGCAAGGTCGGGGAATATGTGGCCGAGCTCACCGCCGACGGCGGGGTGCTGGCCCCCTTCAAGAAGGCCTTCCAGCTGATCCTCGGTCAGCGGGTCGCCGAGCGGATTCCGTTCAACGCCCCGATGAAGGCCGGGATCGGCAAGGTGGGCTTCAAGGTCTCCGGACCCGGCTTCTCCACCGCCAAGGACTATCCGATCCAGACCCGCCTGGGCTGGGGCCAGATCACCCGCACCACCATCGACCTGCAGAAGACTGGCGAGAGCTTCACGCCCACGCCCGACTATCTGAAGGGCCTGGCGGCCGGCGATGCGAGCCTGCAGGTCTCCTACTCGCCCTTCCGCGGCTTCGACCCGGCGCCCATCGCCAACGCCCTGTCGAAATACCCCTATGGCTGCACGGAACAGACGGTCTCGGCCGCCTATCCCCTGCTCTACGCGACCGAGGTCGGCGGCGATCCCAAGCTCAAGCGCTCGACCACGGCCCTGGCCGGGGCCGTGGGCCGGCTGCTGGACCGCCAGACCCTCGACGGCGCCTTTGGCCTGTGGCGGGTGGGCGACGGCGAGGCCGACGCCTGGCTGGGCGCCTACGCCACCGACTTCCTGATCGAGGCCAAGGGCATGGGCGCGCCCGTGCCGCAGGAGGCGATCGACCGGGCCCTGTCGGCCATGCGCCAGATCAGCCGTCCCGACGGCTGGGCCTCGGTGTCGTACCGTCTGGAATATCCCGAATGGTGGTCCGGCTCGCCGGAGGCGTCCAAGAAGGCGACGGAGGCCATGCGCAGCCGCGCCAGCGCCTACGCCCTCTATGTGCTCGCCAAGGGCGGCCGCGGCGACCTCGCCCGCCTGCGCTGGTGGCACGACGTCCAGATGAAGAACGAGGCCTCGCCCCTGGCCAAGGCCCAGGTCGGCGCCGGTCTCGCCCTCATGGGCGACCAGGCCCGCGCCCGCTCGGCCCTGCGCCAGGCGGTCCGCACCCTGGGCTACAAGGACGAGAGCGACTGGTACCAGAGCCCGCTTCGCGACCTCGCGGCCGTGATCGCGCTCGCCTACGAATCCGGCCAGGCCGACATCGCCCGCAGCCTGCAAGGGCGGCTGGAGAACGCGGTCAAGGATCCCGACGCCCTCAACACCCAGGAAGAGGCCCGTCTGCTGGAGGCCGCCCACTACATGCTGAAGGCCGCCGGCCCGGTGAAGATCGCCGCGACGGGCGCCTTCCCCGTGCAGGGCGCGACCAACCGCTGGGCGGTGGGCAAGCTGGCCGACGCCCGCTTCGTCAACAATGGCGGGGCGATCTGGCGGACGGTCACGGTCACCGGCGCGCCGGTGGCGGCCCCGCCGGCCTCGGCCAATGGCGTGACCCTGTCCAAGCGGCTGTTCACCTTCACGGGCGGGGCGGCGGACGTCGCCAATCTGCGCCAGGGCGACCGGGTGATCGTGCTGGTCTCCGGCCGCTCCAGCCAGGCCCGCTCCATGGCCCTGGTGGTGGACGATCCCCTGCCCGCCGGCTTCGAGATCGAGACGGTGCTCGGCCCTGACGACGCCCAGAACGGTCCGTTCCGGTTCCTGGGCCAATTGTCCGGCGCCGACGTCCAGGAAGCCCGTGACGACCGCTACGTGGCCGCCATGGACCTGGCCGGCAAGGGCGACTTCGCCTTCGCCTACGTGGCCCGCGCCGTGACGCCGGGGGACTTCCTGCTCCCCGGCGCCCAGGCCAAGGACATGTACCGCCCGGCCTTGGGCGCCCGCACCGCCGCCACCCGCACCGTCATCGCGCCGGCGCCGTGATGACAGGACCGTCGTATCCTTCTCCCCTTGTGGGAGAAGGTGTCGGCGTAGCCGACGGATGAGGGGTCTCGCTCCCCTGTCCGGCTGGCTTCGCCGGGTGGTTCGGAAGGGTGAGGGAAACCCCTCATCCGCCCCCGCTCCGCGGGGCCACCTTCTCCCACAAGGGGAGAAGGAAGGGATTCGCCCACCTCCCTTCGCGGGGATGAGCGGAGGTTGGGGGCCCTTGGCGGGGGAGAAGGAGACCATCCGCCGTCTCACCCTCGGCCTCGTCACCCTCGTCGCCGTCGAGACCGCCGTCTTCGCCCTAGACGCCCTCGCGCCCCCGGACATGAGCCGGGCCGTGCGCTCCTCGCCCGTGGCCCTCGACCACCGCGGCGCCTGGCTGCGAGCCCTGCCGGTGGAGGATGGGCGTTGGCGGATCCGGGCCGACCTGACCCGCACCGACCCCACCTTCCAGAAGCGCCTGGTCGCCGTGGAGGACGCCCGGTTCTGGCTCCACCCGGGCGTCGATCCCTTCTCCGTGGTCCGGGCTATCGGCTCAGCGGTGGTCCATGGCCGGCCGACCTCCGGCGCCTCGACCCTGACCATGCAGACCGCGCGCCTCCTGGAGCCGCGGCCGCGCAATCTCGGCTCCAAGCTGATCGAGATGATCCGCGCCCTGCAGATCGAGGGGCGGCTGTCCAAGCGCGAGATCCTGGCCCTCTACCTGACGCTCGCCCCCTATGGCGGCAACCTGGAGGGCGTGCGCGCCGCCAGCCTGTCCTATTTCGGCCATGAGCCCGAGACCCTGACCGACGGCGAGCAGGCCCTGCTCATCGCCCTGCCCCAGTCGCCGGAAGCGCGCCGCCCCGACAAGCGGCCCGAAGCGGCGCGGGCCGCCCGCAACGCCGTGCTCGCCAAGCTGATCCGCGCGCGGCGCCTGACCGAGGTGGAGGCCACCGAAGCTGAGGGCGAGCCCCTGCCCCTGCGCGCGCCCTTCCCGTCCCTGGCCTGGCACGCCGCCGGCGAGTTGGCCCGCGCCGCGCCCGCCTCCCAGGCCTCGGTGGTCTCGACCCTCGATGCGGGCCTGCAGGCCAGGCTCGAACCCCTGGCGGCCGCGGCCGCCCGCGCCCAGGGCCCGGAGAACACCGCCGCCATCCTGGTGGTCGAGATCAAGAGCCGCGCCGTCCGCGCCGCCGTCGGCTCCGGCGGGCTCGACCGCCCCGGTGGTTGGATCGACATGACCCGCGCCATTCGCTCCCCGGGCTCCAGCCTCAAGCCCTTCATCTATGGCTTCGCCTTCGACGACGGCATCGCCGCCCCGGACACCCAGCTCGAAGACACCCCCCGCCGCTTCGCCGACTACCAGCCGGAGAACTTCGACCGGGTCTTCCACGGCAAGGTCACGGCTCGCGAGGCCCTGTCTCATTCCCTCAACGTCCCCGCCGTCGAGCTGCTGGAAAAGGTCGGCCCCTCATCCTTCGAGGCGCGCATGGCTGGGGCCGGGATCACCCTGGTGCGGCCCAAGAAGGGGGTGACCACGCCGGGCCTGGCGATTGCGCTGGGCGGCGTCGGCATCTCCGCCCGCGACCTCGCCGTGCTCTATGCGGCCTTAGGCGATGGCGGCGTCGCCAAGCCCCTGGCCTGGACGGAGGACGAGGCGGCGCGCAGGCCCCGCCAGGGCGGCGACCGGCTGATGCGGACCGAGGCCGCCCAGTCGATCCTGGACATCCTGCGCGAGACCCCGCCGCCGGCCGGGGTCACCGCTGCGCCCCTGACCAAGGGCCGGCCCTTGATGGCCTTCAAGACCGGCACCTCCTACGGCTTCCGGGACGCGGTGGCGGCGGGGGTGGTGGGCGGCTACGCCATCGTGGTCTGGACCGGCCGCGCCGACGGCGGCGCGCGCGGCGGCCTCACCGGTCGCGACGCCGCCCTGCCGCTCCTGTTCGATGTCGCCGACCTGTTGGACGCCCCGCCCTCGGCGCCGCGCCCCATCGCGCCCCGCGCCGCGCCCGAAGCCCTGAAGCGCCTGGATCCCACGGCCGATGGCCCGCGCCTGATCTTCCCGCCCGACGGCGCGACCGTGCAGGTGGAGGCCTTCGGGCGAAAGGCCCGCGGCCTGGCCCTGGCCGCCGGCGGCGAGGACTTGAGCTGGTATGTGAACGGCGAGCCCATCGACCGCGATCCCGTCAGCGGCCGCGCCATCTGGCGCCCGGACAGCCCCGGCTTCTACAAGCTGTCCGTCGTCGACGCCCAAGGCCGCAAGGCCCAGGCGAAGGTCAGAATCAAGGCCGCGCCAGGCATCAACTAGCTGATTTTATTTGCCTAATTTCTGATTTGCCACAGGGTTCCAACACCACTGTAACAAGTGCCTAAATCAGGCCTTCAACGCGTCCAGGCCCACCTGGTCCGCCACCGCCACATTGAGGTCGGTGATCAGGCCGTTGGAGATCGAATAGACCCAGCCGTGCACGCACAGGCTCTGGCCCCGCGCCCAGGCGTCCTGGACGAACACGTCCGAGGCCACGTTCTTCACCTGCTGGATCACGTTCAGCTCGCACAGCCGATCGGTTCGCGCGCGGCCCTCGTCCAGGGCCTCCAGCTCGTCACGGTGCGCCGCATAGACCTCGCGGATGGGATGCAGCCAGTGGTCCACCAGCCCCCGCCGCTGGCCGTCCACCGCCGCGGCCACGCCGCCGCAGCCATAGTGTCCGACCACCATGATGTGCTTCACCTTCAGCACATCCACGGCGAACTGCAGCACGGACAGATAGTTGGCGTCCTGCGGCGGCGCGAGGTTCGCCACATTGCGGTGCACGAACAGCTCGCCGGGATCCAGGTCCACGATCTCGTTGGCCGGCACGCGGCTGTCCGAGCAGCCGATCCACAGGTATTCCGGGCTCTGCTGGCCTTCCAGGCGCTTGAAGAAGCCGGGATCGACGGACAGCTTGCCGGCCGCCCAGCGGCGGTTGTTGGCCTTCAGGTCTTCGAGCATCAGATCACCTTGAAACGGATTTGGCCCACGCCCTCGACCTCGCCCTCGACCAGGTCGCCGGGCTTCAGCGGTCCGACCCCTTCCGGGGTTCCGGTATAGATCAGGTCGCCGGCCGCCAGGGTCCACAGCTTGGAGGCCTCGGCGATGATCTCGGCCACGTTCCAGATCATGTCGGCCACGGTCGCGTCCTGCTTCACCGCGCCGTTCACGGACACGGCGATACGGCCCTGCGGCGGCGCTGCGTCCCACTTGCGGATCGCCGAGATCGGCGCGGAGGCGTCGAACGCCTTGCCGGCTTCCCAGGGATGGCCCTTGTCCTTGGCGGCGTTCTGCAGGTCGCGCCGGGTCAGGTCCACGCCCACGGCATAGCCGAACACCAGGTTGAGCGCCGCCTCCGGCGTCAGGTCGGCGCCGCCGCCCTTCAGGGCCACGACAAGCTCGATCTCGTGGTGCAGGTTGCCGGTCTTCGGCGGATAGGGAACGTCCGCGCCCGGCAGCACGATGGCGTCCGCGGGCTTGGCGAAGAAGAACGGCGGATCGCGGTCGTCGCCGCCCATCTCCCGACGGTGCGCGGCGTAGTTCCGCCCGACACAGAGGATCCGGCGCACCGGAAACAGCGCGGTCTCGCCCTCGACGGGCACGGCGACAGGCGCGGGCGGATCAATGACATAGCTGGCCATAGGGGCCGCCTTACGCCCGCGCAGCAGGCTTGTGAACCCCTGCCCCTACGACGGTCCGCAGGGGCAGGGCATCACACCTATTTGAGGCCGTCGCGCAGGGTCTTGGCCAGGTCCAGGTGCTTCTGGACCTTGGGCGCGGTGGCCGCGGCGAAGGCCTTGATCGCGGCGACGTCGCCGTCCTCGGCGTAGCGCTGCAGCAGGTTCAGGGCGCTCTGGTGGGCGTCGACCTGGCCGTCCATGTAGGCCTTGTCGAAGTCCTTGGCGTCGGCCTTGGTCAGGTCGTCCAGCTTGTCCTGCAGGTCCTTGTTCAGGGCCGCGGGCGGGGTCAGGGACTGGCCGGACTCGCCAATCGCCTTGGTCAGGTCATTGGTCGTCGCGGTGTGGGCGTCGATCATCTCCTGGGCGAACTTCTTGACCTGCTGGTTCGAGGCGCGGGTCAGGGCCAGCTTGGCCGCCGAGATCTCGAACATGTCGCTCATGGCGGCCTTCTCGACGAAGGTCGGGGCGGCGGTCTCGTCCGACGGGGTCGGGACAGTGGCGGCGGGGTTGGCGTCCGGCGTCATGGCCTGTTCGGCCGGCGTCGCGGCGCCTTCGGTTTCGGTCTTCTTGTTGCAGGCGGCGAGCGACAGGGCGCAGACGGCCGCCCCCGCGATCAGCAGGGTCCGAGACATGTTAAGTTCCTTGACAAACGGTGGGTGAGGACGGCTCCAAGGTCGCCCTTGGATGTGAAACTCACGCCGCCGTGATCTGTTCCGGAGCCCCCGCATGACCCCGCTCTCTGAAGGCGCCTTGTCGGACCTGAAGGTCATCGAGATGGGCACCCTGATCGCCGGTCCCTTCTGCGGCCAGATCCTAGGCGACTTCGGCGCCGACGTGGTCAAGATCGAGGATCCCAAGACCGGCGATCCCATGCGCCAATGGGGCCGCAGCCTGCCCAAGGGTCTGTCGCCCTGGTGGCCGGTGATCGGGCGCAACAAGCGCTCGGTGGGCCTGGACCTGCGCACGCCGGAGGGCCGCGCCATCGCCGCCGACCTGATCGCCGGGGCCGACATCCTGATCGAGAACTTCCGGCCTGGGACCATGGAGAAGTGGGGCATGGACTATGCGGCCCTGTCGGCGCGCAATCCGCGCCTGATCATGGCCCGCATCTCTGGCTTCGGTCAGACCGGCCCCTACGCCCAGCGCGCCGGCTACGGCCTGATCGGCGAGGCCATGGGCGGTCTGCGGCATGTCACCGGCGAACCCGACCGCCCGCCGGCCCGCGCCGGCATCTCCATCGGCGACAGCCTGACGGCCATGCACGCCTTCATGGGGATCACCATGGCCCTGCACGCCCGCACCCGCACCGGGCGCGGCCAGGTGATCGACGCCGCCCTGTTCGAGAGCGTCCTGGCGGTCATGGAGAACCTGGTCACCGAGTACGACCTGACCGGCTATGTCCGCGAGCGCTCGGGCTCGATCCTGCCCGGCATCGCCCCGTCGAATGTCTATCCCTGCCAGGGCGACGAGGTGATCCTGATCGGCGGCAACGGCGACAATGTCTTCGCCCGCCTGTGCGAAGTGATGGGCCGGCCCGACCTGGCCGCTGATCCGAAGTTCGTCAGCCATGCCGCCCGCGGGACCAACCAGGCCGAGCTCGACCAGATCATCGCCGCCTGGACCCGCACCTGGAAGCTGGCCGACCTGCTGGCCCTGCTGGAGGAAAAGGGTATCCCGTCTGGCCGGGTGTTCCGCGCCCCCGACATGCTGGAAGACCCACAGTACCAGGCCCGCGGCGCGATCGTGGAGACCGACCACCCGGTGTTCGGCCGCATCAAGATGCAGAACGCCTTCCCGCGCCTGTCAGAGACCCCCGGCCAGGTCCGTTGGCCGGGTCCGGCCCTGGGCGAACACACCGATCAGGTGCTGGGCGAACTGGGCCTGTCGGTCGACAAGATCGCCGACCTCAGGGCCCGGGGGATCGTCTAGCCGGCCAGGATCCAGCCGGCGGGCAGGCTGGCCGCGGTGACGCTGGCCACCACCAGCGTGTCTCCGCTCGTCAGGGTCACCACCACATCCGCGCCCTGCTGGGTGATGGAATAGGTCGCGCCGCCCTCGATCACCACCCGATCGCCCTGGGCGTAGCTGAAGTCGGTGATCCGGTCGTTCCCGGCGCCTGAGAAGAAGCTGAATCGGTCGGCGCCGGCGCCGCCGGCGATCGTGTCATTGCCGCGGTCGCCCCAGAGCAGGTCGTCGCCGGTGTCGCCCACGACACTGTCGTCGCCCTGGCCGCCCCGGACGACATCATTGCCGTCGCCGCCATAGACCGTGTCATTGCCGAGGTTGCCGTAGACGATGTCGGATCCGGCGTCGCCATAGAGCAGGTCCTCGTTCTTGCCGCCGACGACCCAGTCGTCCCCGGCGTTCCCATGAGCGGTGTCATTGCCCATGTTGCCGTTGATGTCGTCGAAGTCCGATCCACCGCTGATCTGGTCGTCGCCCTCGTCGCCGCGCAGCACGTTCGAGCCCGAGGTTTCGACCAGGGTGTCGGCGCCGGCGCCGCCGCTGACGCTGTCCGCGCCGCCGCCGCCCCGCAGCACATTGTTGAGCCCGTTGCCCCACAGGGTGTCCGCGCCCGTGCCGCCGATGGCGTTCTCGATGTCCGCGCCCTTGGCCACAGCGACGTTGCCGACGAGGCCGCCCACGCTGGAGAAGTTGCCCTGGCGCAGGTCGATGGTCTGGTTGTTGGTGTAGCCGGAGAAGTCGAAGGTGTCGTTGCCGCCGGCGTCCCACACGGCGGTGACCATCCGGCCGACATTGGCGTCGAACCAGGTCCGCCCGGCGTTGGAGTTGAAGCCATAGACCGTGTCGCCGGTGCGGGTGGTCATGTTGGCGCCATAGAGCAGCTGGGCCGCGGCGATGTCATCGAGCATCGGGGTCGCACCGTAGTTGGGGCCGAAATAGCCCCCGGTCTCGTCCTCGTCGAAATAGCTCATCACCGTGTACTGGCGGCTGTCCTCGTAATAGCTGGCGTTGGCCGCATAGGTGAAATCAGACCCTGAGGTGGAGTCGTAGTCGGACGGGTGACCGAGGCCCAGGGTATGGCCGATCTCATGCACCAGGACCTGGCCGCCATAGTTGGAGCCGGTCGGGGCGGCGTTGTAGCTCTTGCTGACATTGGTCCAGACATCGCCGGCCTTGGCGGTGGCGAGGTAGGAGCCGGGGAAGTAGGCGAAGGCCGCCGAGCCGCTTTCGCCAGAGCCATAGTTGGCGAACAGCATGGTGGCCTGGTCGGTGTAGGCGGCGTCACCGCTCGAGCCGAACCCGACCCGGGAGAAGCGGATGTTGGCCACGTCGGACCAGGCGGTCAGGGCCTGTTCGGCCTGGGTGATCTGGGCGGTGTTGAAGCGCGAGAAGTCGGTGGTGTCCGACGGCATGGTGTCCGGCGCCGTGGCGCGGAAGCCGTAGGTGATCGTCGCGGGAACGCCGAAGGGCGTCCAGCCCGGCTCGCCCCCGGTGAGCTGGTTGGCCGCCTGGGCGATCGTGTAGCTGGTCTTGCCGTTGGCCGTCGTGTTCTCACGCGCGTCCGCGTTCAGGAAGCCCAGCGGCGCGGCGCTTTCGTTCAGGTCATACAGGCCGGCGGCGGGCGTGATCTGGGCGGACATGGCGACTCCTTCCCCGCGATCTGAAACCGGGGCTTGCTAACAAAGTGACTACGACTCGCGCCCCAAGGGAACAAGACGCCGCCATCATCTTATGGGCGACGCGAACTGCGCCGTCGCGATGAAATCTGGCCCTGACGCTCGGCCCGACGCATCATGGGGTGGTCCGTCACGAAAGCCGTCCCATGCCCTTCGCCGCCCTTCCCGATCTGAACATGTACTATGAGCGCGCCGGCGCAGGTGAGCCGCTGCTGTTCATCTCGGGCACCGGCGGCGACCTGCGGGTGAAGCCCAATGTGTTCGACGGGGGACTGGGTCAGGCCTTCGATCTCCTGGCCTTCGACCAGCGGGGCCTGGGCCAGACCGACAAGCCCGATGTCGCCTACAGCATGGCCCAATACGCCGACGACGCCGCCGCCCTGATGGACCATGTGGGCTGGGACAGCGCCCTGGTGGTCGGGGTCTCTTTCGGCGGGATGGTGGCCCAGGAACTGGTGCTGCGGCATCCGCAGAAGGTCCGGCGCCTGGTGCTGGCCTGCACATCGCCAGGCGGGGCCGGAGGCGCCTCGTTCCCGTTCCACGAGATTGACCACCTGAAGGGCGAGGCGCGCGCCCGCCACCTGATGGCCTTTTCCGACACCCGCCGGGACGAGGCCTGGGCCAAGGCCAATCCAGAGCTCTACGAACAGCTGGTGCAGATGAGCGCGACGGATCCCTTCGCCGGCGAACCCGGCCGCGAGCACGGCGCCTGGCGTCAGCTTGAGGCCCGCTCGCATCACGACACCTGGGAGCGGCTGCCCCAGATCGCCGTCCCGACCCTGATCGCGGCCGGCCGCTATGACGGGGTCGCCCTGCCGGAGACCCAGCTGAACCTGGCGATGCAGATCCCCGGCTCGACCTTGCGCTTCTTCAAGGGCGGCCACCTGTTCATGATCCAGGACCGCACGGCGGTCCCGGCGATGATCGAGTTTCTGAAAGCCTAGCTTCGGGCGCGGCGCCCGGCCAGGAGACCGGCGACCGCGGCGGCGACCTGGGTCACGTCATAGGGCTTGCGGATGATCGGCGCATCGAAGCCACCGGGCGCCCCGCCTGTGTCGCCATAGCCGGTGGCGAAGACGAAGGGCACGCCACGAGCGGCCAGCAGCTCGGCCACCGGGGTCACCGAGCGGCCGTTCAGGTTGGCGTCCAGGACGGCGGCGTCCACCGGCTGGTCCAGCAGGGCCATAGCCTCTTCCAGCTCATAGGCCGGGCCGATCACCTCGGCGCCGGCGTCGGACAGGCCGGTCTCCAGCTCCATGGCCAGCAGAACGGCGTCCTCGACGATCAGCACCCGGGCGCCGCCCAGGTCGGCGTCTTCGATGTCGGTGACGATGGGGGCGGCGGCGCGGGCGGCCGGGGCGGCGGGGACGGTGTCCGGGCGCTCGACCACCGCTTGGTCACCGGCGGACAGCACAACGCGTACGCCCGAGGCAGGATACTCGATCCGCACCTCACCGTTCAGCTCGCGGCCGGTGACCTGTTCCAGCAGAGTGGAGCCGAAACCGAGCCGCTTGGGCGGCTGGACGGTAGGCCCGCCGCTCTCGGTCCAGGTCAGCTCGAATCCGTCGCCAGGCCGGCGATGCCACCGGACATTGACCCGACCGTGCTCGCTGGACAGGGCGCCGAATTTCAGGGCGTTGGTGGCCAGTTCGTGCAGGGCCAGAGACAGGGCGTTGGCGGCCCTGGGCGTCAGGAACAGTTCCGGGCCTTCCCAGCGGGTCTGGCCCGGCGCGATGCCCCCCAGCTCGGCGGCCGCCAGGTGGGCGATGGCCGCGCCGCGCCAGCGGGCGGCGGTGAGCAGCTCGTTGGCCGAGGCCATGGACTTCAGCCGGCCGGCGAAGGTGCTGAGGAAGCTTTCCAGCGAGGTGGTGCGCTTGGCGGTCTGCTGGGCCAGGGTCTGGACGGCGGCGAGCACGTTCTTCACCCGGTGGTCCAGCTCGGCCATCAGGGTCTGGCGCTGGTCTTCCTCGGCCTTGCGCTGGGTGATGTCCTGGATGACGCCGCAGATCGCCTGGGGCTTGCCGCCCTCGTTGCGCACCACGTCGCCGCTGGAGCGAAGCCAAAGATCCGGCCGGCCGGGTTCGCCGGCGAGCCGGAACTCGGCCTCGTAGCGGCCTTCGGCCCGCAGGCTTTCCTCGACCGCGGCGCGCACCGCCGCGCGATCCTCAAGGTGCACGAAGCTGTAGATCGCATCCCCGCCGCCGCCCTTGAGCGCGCCCGCGGGCAGGCCGGTGATCGCGGCCATCCGCTCGCTGACCCGAAGCAGGTCCTGTTCGATATCCCATTCGAATTCGCCCAGGCGCGCAGCATTCAGCGCGAGCTCGAGGCGCTTGGCTTCAAGGCTGTGATCCACGGCCGAGCTGGGCATAAGGCGAACATAGGCCCATGTTCGCGCCGAGGCGATAGGGGCTCACGGACACAAGTCGAAGAATATTCGCGGCTCGAGGCCAAGCTTTGCCACCTTTTGGGAACCAGCCTATTATATGAGGGTTGAGGCTGTGCTCCCCCACGGCCAGCAAGACCCCCTTGCCTCACGCTTCTGGAGAATCCAAATGCCCGCCAACGCCGTCGACAAGGCCGCCAGCGAAGCCAAGGCCGCGGCCAGCTCGGTCGCCGAAGCCGCCACCCAGATCGCCGCTCAGGCGGAGAAGAGCTTCTCGGAAGCCGCCAAGCGCTTTGAGAAGGTCGTGTCCGAAGGCATGGAGCAGGTCCGCGCCCAGAGCCGCACCTATACCGACACCGCCGGCCAGCACCTGGACGAGGCCCAGCGCTACACCACCGAAAAGATCCGCGAACGCCCCCTGCTCGCGGCGGGCGCCGCCCTCGGCGTCGGCCTGCTGGTCGGCCTGCTGCTGTCCGGCGGTCGCAACCGTTGATCCTGAAGAAGGTCATTCTCGGCGCCTGCGCCGTCTCCGCCCTTGCGGCGGCGGCGGCGGTGGGCGTCGTGGCCGCGGCCTTCGCGGTCTATGCGGCGCTGAAGCCGATGATCGGCCCGGCCTGGGCCTCGGCCTCGGTGTGCGCGGCCGCAGCCCTGCTGATCGCCCTTGGCGGTCTCGGCGCGGCGCTCGCCGCCAATCCGCCCCGCCGCAAGGCGTCGGCGGATAAGGACCTGACGGCCAAGCTCATCGAACTGGCCAAGGAAAAGCCCATCGTCGCGGCCAGCGCCATCCTGGCCGCCGGGGCCGTGGCGCTGAAGAACCCGAAGATCACCGCCGCGATCGTCGGCGCCTTCATGGCCTCCAAGGCCAATGGACCGAAGAAGTAATCGAACCAAGCCGGCCTGAACCAAAGAGGCCCGGCCGGGTTTTCCAGGGTGCGCACCCTCGCGCCCAACCGGAGACCCGGCATGTTCCAGCTTCCCGACCTGCCCTACGACCACGCCGCGCTCGAGCCTGTGATCTCGCGCGCGACCATGCACCTGCACCACGACAAGCACCACAAGGCCTATGTGGACACGCTGAACGGCCTGCTGGCCAAGGACGGCTGGTCGCCGCCCAGCCTTGAGGCGCTGATCGGCCAAGTGCGGGACGAGGCGGCGCATCGCAAGCTGTTCAACAACGCCGGCCAGGCCTGGAACCACGCCTTCTTCTGGGAGGCCATGACCCCGCGCGGACAGCCGCCCCAGGCCGCCCTGGCCCAGGCGATCACCGAGGCCTTTGGCGATCTGGCGAGCCTCAAGACCCAGTTCGTGGAGGCTGGCGCGACCCATTTCGGCTCGGGCTGGGTCTGGCTCGCAGCCAAGGCCGACGGGCTTGTCATCGACACCACCCACGACGGCGAGACCCTGGCGGCGCGGGAAGGCGTCACCCCGCTCCTGGTCTGTGATCTTTGGGAGCACGCCTACTATCTGGACCATCAGAACAACCGGAAGGGCTTCCTGGAGGCCTGGTTCGACGCCCTGCCCAACTGGAGCTTCGCGAGCGCCCAGCTAGCGGCGGCGCAAGGCTCCGGCCCGGCCTGGCGCTATCCGGAGCCCCAGGACGACGGAACGGGGGAGAAGCGTGAGCGTTCTGTCTAGGTCGTCAATTCCCTAGGAGAGCCAACATGTTGAGCTGGGCCCTGACCTTCCTTGTGGTCGCCCTCATCGCCGGGCTTCTGGGCTTCACCGGTATCGCGGGCGCCGCGATCGGGGTCGCCAAGATCCTGTTCCTCGTCTTCCTGGTGCTGTTCGTGGTCAGCCTGATCTCGCACATGATGCGAGGCCGGGCGGTCTAGCCGACGCAACCGCAACAAGACTGAGCACGCCTCCGGGAGCGATCCCGGAGGCGTCTTCATGTCCGGCCGCGGGTGTGACCCCAGGCGCGAAAGGGCTCGAACCGCGTTCCGGTCCAGGCCAGGGCGGACACCCGAATCTCGGCTTCGTCGATCTCGATCAGGTTGAAGCTCGCAGGCACGCCCCGCTCGCGCACCGACAAGGTGCCGGCGCCGACCGCGGCCATGCGGCCCTGCGGAAAGGGCAGCAGGAACGGGGCGTGGACGTGGCCCGACAGGACCATGGCTATCCCGGCCTGCGCCAGGCGCGCGGCGGCGGCCGCCCCGCCCCAGACGCGGCCCGTCATGGGCGCGCCGATCATCTCGACCAGCGGATGATGGACCACCAGGATGCGGGCCCAGTCGGTGGGGGCCTTGGCGAACCAGGCCAGGGCGGCGTCCACCTGGCGCGCAGAGATCTGGCCCTTGGACCAGTTGGCCCGGGGCTGGACCCCACGGGCGGTGTTCAGGCCATAGACGGCCAGACCCTGGCCCAGCCACTGCACCGCTTCGGCGGGGCCGATCACCGCCTCATAGCGGGCGAAGGGGCGGAACAGGCGCTGGACCCAGGCCAGGTAGGGCGCGTCGTGATTGCCCGGCGTCACCAGCCTGGGCTCGGGCAGGCGGCGGAGCCAGGCCGCGGCGGTGGCGAACTCGTTCTTCTCGCCGAACCGGGTCAGGTCGCCGGAGACGATGGTCAGGTCCGGGGGATCGGCCGCGAGCCAGGCCGTGGCCGCCTCCACGGCGGCGGCGTTCTCGTCCCCGAAATGGATGTCGGAGAGGTGGGCGATGCGGATCATGCCGGCGCCAGCACCTGCACCACCTTCGGCCGCCAGCGGATGCTGGCCCTAGGGGCCAGGCGCACCGGCTCCCCGTCCAGCAGGGCGGGCAGGCCGCGCGCGGCCCAAACCGCCGCCGCCTGGCAGCGGGCGGTGCGCACTGCGGGGTCCCTGCGCCAGTCGCCGGTGAGGGCGTTGACGCCCAGGCGGAAGGCCTCGGCCGCGCCCTTGGGATCAAGCGCCGCGGCCTCCAGGGCCTGCGCGTCATCGGACAGGGCGCGCGAGATGGGCGGACAGAGGAAGGCCAGGGCCTCGGCCTTGTCGGGCGCATCGAGGTCGAGGCGATAGCGCAGACGACCGCTGAAGGCCCGCGCCCAGGCCCGCCGCGCACGGCCGAGCGCCAGGTCCAGCCGGCCCTTGCGGACGGCTTCGCGGGCCGGCGCCCAAAGGGCCGGGGAGCCGAGGATGGCCGCCACCAGGAACAGCCGCCCCTCGACCTCGTCGCCGCCCAGCATGCGCGGTTGGCCGGCGGCGAGCACGGCCTCAAGCGCCTGGGGCCAGGCGAGGTCGCCATAGATGGCCTGGGGCAGCATGTTCATGGTCCCGCCTGGCAAGGGCGCCAGCAGGGGGCCGTCGGGCCCACAGCATTCCGCCGCCGCCCGGGCGGTGCCATCGCCGGCCAGGATGGCCAGGAGGTCCGGCCCCGCGTCGACGGCGCGCTTCAGGAGATCGGGCAAGGCGCCGTCCTGTGGCGTCCAGACCCGGCCGCGCAGGCCGTGCTCGGCCAGGATCCGACGGGCGAGGTCCGGCGCGTCAGGCCCGACGCCGCCCGAGGCGGTGTTGGCGATCAGCTCGACATGTCGAAGACGAAGCGGGCTCAGGACGCGGGCTCGGCTTTCGGGGCCTCGGTAAGCCCGCGCAGGGCGGCCCCGGCGCCGCCGGCCGCGTCGCGGACGGTGGGTTCGGCCCGATCGGCCGCCGCCGCCAGGCCCTGGTCGACCACGTCGCCGCTGCGCTCAAACGAGCCTTCCTTGACCGCAAAGCCCAGGACGACAGCCCCCAGGGCTGCGGCGGCGAAGGTCAGGGCCATCAGGACCGGATGGCGCTTACGGGCGGCGCGTTCGTCCCGGCGCCCGCGCTCATAGGCGGCGCGAACCTCGCGTTCGAGATCAACAGGCGGGGTGGAGAAGCGGGGACCGGCGGCCGCCGTCCGGTGACGGTTCCAGAACATGAGAGCCTCTGTGCGTCGTTGGCGTGGTGAAGGTGCAACGGCGCAGCCTGACCCCCGGTTCCATGGGGGAACCGCCGGCGCAGGGAGGCGTTCATGCTCAAGGTTGGAGGGTTGAGCCATGCGCATCTGGATGAACCTGTCTCTGGTGGCGGCCCTGGCCGGTCTGGGCGCCTGCGCCCGGCTGCCCCATCCGCGCGCCGAGGTCTGTCCCGACACCAGCTTCCAGATCTATTTCGAGCCGGACTCCGCCACCCTGACCGACGAGGGCCTGGCTGTGGTCGCGACCGCCGCAGCCGGCGCCCGCAGCTGCCGGGTCGATGGCGTGCAGGTCCTGGGCCTGGCCGATGCGGCCGGATCGCCCCAGGCCAACCTGGCCCTGTCCCAGGCCCGCGCCGCCGCCGTCAGCCGCG
>NZ_JBHTLQ010000062.1:0-18063 GCF_042679085.1 Phenylobacterium conjunctum
GCCGCCCGCCGCCGACGCTGCGCCTGCCGCTCCGCCCGCCGAGGCCGCTCCCGCCGCCGAAGCCGCCAAGCCTGAGCCGACCCTGCCCACCGACGGTGACGGCGCGGTCGTCACCAACGTGCTGACCAAGGTCTGCGTCCCTATGGTCAAGGGCGGCGACTATGTCAGCTTGGCCACCGCCGCGGGCATGAAGAAGGCCAAGAAGGACGGCAATGTCGTCTACACCCTGCCGCTCACCGGCGGGGTCAAGGACTACATGGTCATCGTCGAGAACCCCGGCTCCAACAAGCAGGTCTGCTCCCTGAAGCTGCAGTATGCGATCGACGGCGAGAAGCCGATCATCCGCTCGCTCAACATCTGGGCCTATCTGCACGACCCCTACATGCCGGCCCAGCGCAACGACTACGTGCCGGCCACCGACGTGAAGCGCATCACCAACTCGTGGGAATACTTCACCGACCACGAGTCCCAGGGCCTGGTCTTCGTCCAGCTGAAGAAGCCGGACGGCACGCCCCTGAACGCCAAGTACGACCAGGCGACTCTGCTCTACAGCGAGCGCACCTTCTAAGCCGGTCGGCATTGCGAGTTTGAAGGGCGTCGGGGTGACCCGGCGCCCTTTTTCGTTGGGCAACGCCCTACCGCTCATCTCGGCGAAGGCCGAGAGCCAGGTCATGCGCATAGGCGCTCCCAGTCCTCCAGGACTCGCCCAAAATTGGTCGGCCCGGGGTGACATGCGACGTCCTTCTCCCCTTGCGGGAGAAGGTGGCCCTGCGGAGCAGGGTCGGATGAGGGGTCTCTCAAACCTCTCAAGTCCGGCGTTCTGGGACATGACGGGACAGGGCGGCGCGACCCCTCATCCGTCAGCTTCGCTGACACCTTCTCCCACAAGGGGAGAAGGAACGGATGCGGTTGGCCCGCGCCACAGGACTTGGTTCCGGGCTCTCGCCAGGATCCGGAGATGACCGGAGGGACTACAGCCCCGACAACCACTCCAGGCTGGCGCGGGCGACGTTTTCCCAGCCTTGCTCGCCGGGCAGCCAGTGGCTCATGCCGGGCATCTCCAGGAAGGTCCCACCGATGCGCTCGGCGGTCTGGCGCACGGTCCCCGACGAATGCACCACATCCCGCGATCCGGCCAGGACCAGACTAGGGACCTTCAGAGGGCCGGGCCCGAGGCTGGTGGTCATTAAGGGGTCTAGCCACCAGTTGAGGGTCTCGAACAGGGCCCGCCCGCTCTCGGGCCGCAGCCGGGCGACGCAGGCGTCACGCTCGGGCTTGGGCAGCCGGTCAAAACTGTAGGCCCGGGCCAGGCCCTGGTCCGGGCTGACCGCCTGGAACCAGAACGGCCCCAGCATGTGCAGGCCAAAGGCGGTGACCGCCTCCTCGATAGTGCCGGCCGCCACGCCCCAGGGCGGCGAGGGGGCGAGCAGCACTAGCGCCTTCAGGTCGCAGCGACGCGCGGCGAGCTGGGCCACCAGCCCGCCCATGGAATGGCCCACCAGGATCGGCGGCTCGTCCTGCTCGGCGCACAGACGGGCGATCTCGCGGGCGTAGTCGGACATCGACAGGCCGGTGACCGCCGAGGCGGACTGGCCGTCGGCGTGGCCTGGCAGGTCCGGGGTCAGGACCTTGAAGCCCGCCTCGAAGGGCATGCGGAGACGCTCGAAGGTCCAGCCGCCGCAAAAGGCGCCGTGCACCATGATGACCGTGGAGGCCAAGGACCCATCCTTCAGTTTCGCCCTCAGGCGGCGCGGCCGGGCAGACCTGCAAAGTCATGAAACGCGGCGACCACAGCCTCATAGGTCGGGCGCTTGAACGGCACAATGAGCTCGCAGACCTCATCGAGCCGCCCCCAACGCCATGCGTCGAATTCGGGCGTCCCATGGGCCTCAAGGTCGATCTCCGCCTCGTCGCCGTCGAACCGGAAAGCGAACCAGACCTGGCGCTGGCCCTTGAAGCCGCGCGCCAGCTTGCCGGTATGCTCCGGCGGGAAATCATAGGTCAGCCAGCCGTCGGTGCGGCCCAGCAGGGCGACGCTGGAGACGCCGGTCTCCTCGGCCAGCTCACGGCGGGCCGCGGTCTCCAGGTCCTCGCCGGCGTCGACCCCGCCCTGCGGGAACTGCCAGTTGTAGGGCGCCGGCGTCTTGGCCCGGCGGCCCAGCCAGACCCGGCCGTCAGGATGGAACAGCACCACGCCGACATTGGGCCGGTAGGCGGAGAGGTCTGGACTCATTTTCTCGACATGAGGGCGGAGGCGGGGGCCAGTTGATAGCCCCGATCTTCCACCCCTTGGGCCCAATTCGCCACCTGGTTGATGGTAACCGGATAGGCGAAGCCCGAGCCCAGGGCCTGGCCCCGCTGCAGGGCGCCGGCCTCCAGGGCCAGCAGCTGCTGGTCGATGGTGTCCGAGGACAGGGCGTCGTCGATGATCCGCTCGGCTGAGGCCCGCGGCAGGCCGCCGCCGCGACGGGCGGCCGAGCCATCGTCAATGAAGGCCAGGCCGCGGCTGCGCAGGGAATCGGAGAAGGCGCCCATGGCCTCGTTCGACTGCAGGAAGCGCGAGCCCAGATAGTTGGTGACCCCGAAATAGCCGGTGGCGCGGCTGAGCAGCCACTCGAGCTTCTTGACCGTCTCGGCTGGCTGGGCGCGGGACATCAGGGTGTAGGGGCCGGGATCGTTCTCGGGATAGTCGACCGGCTCCATGGGGGCTTCCAGCAGCACCTCGTGGCCATTGGCGCGGGCCAGGTCGATCCAGCCCTGCAGGTTCTCCGAATAGGGCACGAAGGACAGGGTGATTTCCGGCGGCAGGGTCTCGATGGCCTGGCGGGTGGCGGTGGCGTTCAGGCCCAGCCCACCGATCACCAGCGAGATCTTGGGCCGGCCGTTGGACGTGAAGGGCCGCGCATAGGCCTGGGCCGGGGTGCGGCCGCCGGGGCCGATCACCGGCAGCGGGCCATTGGGGCCGGCGACCGTCAGGCCGGCGATGGGGGCCGGGGGCAGGGGCGAGGTGGGATGGACGCTGCGCCCGCCGGGCAGGGTGATGGTGGCCTCACCGCCGGGGCCGGCGGGGGACTCCGACAGGCTGTAGGTCTCTTCGGCCAGGGCGGCGTCACCGCCATGCTCGGCCAGCAGAGCCTCGCGCCAGCCGGGCGGGGCAGCCATGGCGGCGACCTTGGCCAGCGAGATGCGCACCACCGGCGTACCGGCCTGCGGGTCGCCCATGGCCGCGATCAGGCCCACCGTGGTCAACAGGAACAGGCCGGCCGCGCCGCCGGCGCTGATGTAGGGATTGGACAGGGCGCGGACCAAGGCTTCCGGCGGCCGGAAGCCTCCCGAGGCCGTCGGCGTCGCGATCGCGAGTTTCTTCTTGGAAAATGCGGGCATGGGACAGGCGCTCCTGCCCAGCATGGTGAAGGAACATGGTTAATGAAAGCCTGTGCGGACGTGCTCCGGCCTGCGGCGATCCGTCCGCCCAAACTGGGCGCCAGGACTCCCCAAGTTAAGCCCCTGCTAACCGGCGCGGCCAATCCTGACCGCAAACGCCGTTATCCTGGATTGTCTCGTGCAATCTGAGGCTTGGTCGGCCCCGCACTCCACTTGCCGGACTTCGAACATGAACCTGATCGACAACTGGAAGATCTCCACAAAGATCCTGGCCGTCCTGATCTTCGTCTCGCTCGCTTTCGCCGCCAGCGCGACCTACTCCAGTCTGCAGCTGAACCACATCACCTCGACCTATGACGAACTGGCGTCGAAGAGCGAGCCCAGCGCCCTGGAAATCGCCCGCGCCAATCGCCGCATGCAGAGCATCGGCTACGCCGCCTACCGTGCGATCGCCTATGAGAGCGGTACGGCTGCGGGTGACGAGGCCAAGCATTCGTTCGAAGAGTCGATCACGAAGATGAACGACAACTTCAACAAGGCGGCCGCCCTCGACCCGAGCTCCGCCTCGAGCATCAAGGACTTCCAGAAGCGCGCCAACGCAATTGCGGAAGCGTCCCGCCAGGCCGTCGAGTTCGGCCAACTGAACCTCGCCGACCCCGCGAAGGCGGTCATGGTCGAACAGGACCCCAAGATCGAGGCCCTGACCAAGGACATCCGGACCTGGACCGACGAGCGCTCCAAGGAAGACCTGGCGATCTCGGACGCGCTGGACAAGGCCAGCGGGACGGCGATCCTGCTGAACGTGATCCTGGGCGTCGGTGGTATCGGCCTTGGCCTGGCGTTCGGCCTTTGGATGTCCCGCTCCAAGATCGTTGCGCCCTTGAACCGCCTGGCGGACCGCATGCGCAAGCTGGCGGACGGCGACTTGGCGGTCTCCGTGGAAGGCCAGGATCGCGCCGACGAAGTGGGCCAGATGGCCAAGGCCGTTCAGGTGTTCAAGGACAACGCCCTGCGGGCCCGCGAAATGGAGGCCGAGGCCGCCGAGGCGCGCGCCGCCGCCGACAGCGAACGGGGCCGCACCGAGGCCGAGCGTCGCCGTGTCGAGGCCGAGCAGGCGATGGTGGTCAAGACCCTGGCCGACAGCCTGGGCCGGCTGGCCGGCGGCGATCTGACCGCCCGGATCGAGCAGCCCTTCGAGGGCCAGTACGCCCAGATCCGCACCGACTTCAACGCCGCCGTCGACAGCCTGCGTGACGCCATGGGCGCCATCGCGGGAGCCACCCAGGGCCTGCGCGGCGGGGCGGACGAGATCTCCAGCGCCTCCAACGACCTGTCCAAGCGCACCGAACAACAGGCGGCCAGCCTGGAGGAGACGGCCGCCGCGCTGGACCAGATCACCGCCACGGTGAAGCGCAGCGCCGACGGCGCCAAGCAGGCCTCCGGCGCCGCCTCCGGCGCCCGCGCCGAGGCCGCCCAGTCCGGCCGGGTGGTCAGCGAGGCCGTCGCGGCCATGTCCGAGATCGAGCAGAGCTCGGGCCAGATCACCCAGATCATCGGCGTGATTGACGAGATCGCCTTCCAGACCAACCTCTTGGCCCTGAACGCCGGCGTCGAAGCCGCCCGGGCCGGTGACGCCGGCAAGGGCTTCGCCGTGGTCGCCTCCGAAGTGCGGGCCCTGGCCCAGCGCTCGGCCGAGGCCGCCAAGGAGATCAAGGACCTGATCGCCAGCTCCAGCGCCCAGGTCGAGCGTGGGGTGAAGCTGGTGGGCGACACTGGCCAGGCCCTGCAATCCATCGTGGCCAAGGTCTCGGAGATTGACGCCCTGATCTCGGAGATCGCGTCCTCGTCCCAGGAACAGGCCACCGGCCTCAACCAGGTCAATTCCGCCGTCAACCAGATGGACCAGGTGACCCAGCAGAACGCCGCCATGGTGGAACAGTCCACCGCCGCCGCGGCCAACCTGCGCACCGAGGCGGTGAACCTGGCCGATCTGGTCTCGCGGTTCCGCACCGGGGATTCGGTGGCGGCGACCTCGCGGCCGTCCGCCCCGGCCCGCGCGCCGGCGCCCGCGCCGCGGCCCGCCGCGGCCAAGGTGGCGGTGAACGCGCGTTACAGCGCCCCGGCCTCTTCGGACGACTGGGAAGAGTTCTAAGCCTGACCCCACGCCGCCGGGGCCTCGCGGCGGATGAGCGCAACGGAAGGGGAGCCGCCGACGCGGCTCCCCTATTGCTTACGGGGTCAGCACCATCTTCAGCGCCCCGTCCTTGCGGCCGTCGAACAGGTCGTAGGCATGGGCGCCGTCGCTGAGCGGCAGGACGTGGCTGATATAGCGCTCAGGCTTCAGCCGGCCGGCCTGGATCAGGGGGATCAGCTCCGGCCATTCCTCCGGCACCGAGCAGGTCCCGATCCGGAAGGTCAGACCCATGGCGAAGGCCCGGCCCATGGGGAAGTCGAACCGGCGGTCCTGGTTGACCCCGATCACCGACACCGTGCCGCGCTTGGCGGCCAGGCGGAGCGACAGGGAGATGGTGGCGTCTGCGCCCACCGCCTCGACGATGGAATCGACCATCCGGCCCTTGGTCATCTCGGCGATGATCTGGGGGGCGTCGGCGGGATCAAGCGCGATGGCCCCCAACTGCTCGGCGAGCTTGCGCCGCTCCGGGACCAGGTCGATGGCGAACACCCGCGCGGCGCCGAGCACGAAGGCGCCCTCCACCGCCATCAGCCCGATAGGGCCGAGGCCGACCACGGCCACCGTCTTGCCCGACGAAATCTCCGCGTTGCGGCACCCGAACCAGGCCGTGGCCAGGCTGTCGGTCATCATCAGCGCCTGGTCGGTCGTGATGCCTTCAGGGATGAGCGTGGCGTTGAAGTCGGCCGCCGGCACCCGCATCGCCTCGGCCTGGCAGCCTTCCAGGCGGGCCGACAGGCCGTAGCAGCCGGCGGCGTTGTTGGCGCAGTTGACCACATTGCCCGCCAGGCAGGAGGCGCAGGCCCCGCAGCCCACGGCGGCGGACATCATCACCTTGTCCCCGACCTTCAGGCGCTTCACCGCCCGGCCGATCTCGACCACCTCGCCCACCGCCTCGTGGCCGACGCAGAAGCCGAAGTCCTCGGAGAAGCCGTGGCCGTGATAGATGTGCAGGTCCGAGCCGCAGATGGCGCAGCGGTCGATCTTGATGATCGCGTCCTGGTCGCTGGCCAGCTTGGGATCGTCCATGGACTCGTAGCGGATGTCCCGGGCGCCGAAATAACGCAGAGCCTTCATGGTCGCCTCCTCTAGCGGGCGTTCTGCTGGTTGTACTCGCGGATCTTCTGCTTCCCGAGCTGGGACATGTGGACCTCGTCCGGGCCGTCAGCGATGCGCAGGTAGCGGTTCAGGGTGAAGAAGTAGGCGATCGGGGTGTCGTCCGACACGCCCATGCCGCCATGGGCTTGCAGGGCGCGGTCGGCGATGGTCTGGGCCATCTGCGGCGCCACCACCTTGATGGCGGCGATCAGGTCCTTGGCGACCTTGTTGCCATAGCGGTCCATCTGGTCGGCGGCCTTGAAGGTCAAGAGGCGGGCCATCTCGATCTCGCAATAGGAGCGAGCCACGTCCTGCCGGATGCTGGACTGGTCGGACAGCTTCTTGCCGAAGGCGACGCGGTTCTCGACCCGGCGGGCCATGATCTCCAGCGCCCGCTGGGCCTGGCCGATGGAGCGCATGCAGTGGTGGATGCGCCCCGGGCCGAGGCGGCCCTGCGCGATCTCAAAGCCGCGGCCCTCGCCCAGGATCAGGTTGGACTTGGGCACCCGCACGTTCTCGAACTTCAGCTCGCACTCGCCGCCCGGCGAGTTCATGGAGCCGAACACGGTCTGGTTCCGCACGATGGTCACGCCCGGGGTCGAGCGCGGCACGATGATGGTCGAGTGCTGGGCGTGGCGCGGGTTGTCCAGCAGGGTCTTGCCCATGACCAGGAACAGGTCGCAGCGGGGATGCATGGCGCCGGAGATCCACCACTTGCGCCCGTTCAGCACATAGTCGTCGCCGTCCGGCAGGATGGTGAGCTCCAGGTTGGTGGCGTCGGAGGAGGCCACCTGCGGCTCGGTCATCACATAGGCCGAGCGGATCTCGCCGTTCAGCAGCGGGGTCAGCCACTGGGCCTGCTGCTCGGGGCTGCCGTACTTGGCCAGCACCTCCATGTTGCCGGTGTCGGGCGCCGAGCAGTTGAACACCTGGCTGGACCACGGTACGCGGCCCATGATCTCGGCCAGGGGCGCGTATTCCAGGTTGGTCAGGCCGGGGCTGAATTCGCCATACTCATGGGGCAGGAACAGGTTCCACAGGCCCTCGGCGCGGGCCTTGGCCTTCAGGTCCTCCATGCCCGGCCACTCCTGCCACAGGTTGGCCGGGTCGTGGACGAAGTGATGGTAGGCGTCCTCGTTCGGATAGATGTGAGCGTCCATGAACGCCTCAAGCCTGGCGATCAGGGCCTTCACCTTGTCGGTGTGTTCGAACTGCATGGGGATCTCTCGGAGTCTCGGGGAGGGGGCGTCAGCGGATCCAGCGCAGGGCGCGCTCGAACAGGCTGATGGTGTGGGCGTGGAGACGGTCGCCGGTCTCCTTCGGGGCCTGGCCGGCGCAGGCGCGGGCATGGGTGCCCTCGAGGATCAGGCCAAGCTTGTAGCAGGCCAGCACCGCGTACCAGTCGATGTGGCTCATGTCGCGGGAGGTGCGCGGCCGGTAGTGGTCGACCAGTTCGGTCGGGCTCGGGAAGCCGCCCCAAGGCTGGATATTGACCCCGAACTCGCGGGGCTGCTCGTCCTCCTGCCAGGTGGCTAGCAGCCAGCCGAGGTCCAGCAGGGGATCGCCGATGGTGGTCAGCTCCCAGTCGACGATGGCGGCGAGCTCGGGCCCATCATGGCGGAACATCACATTGGCCAGGTGGTAGTCGCCGTGGATGATCCCCGGCTGGAAGGTCGGCGGACGGTGCTGTTCCAGCCAGGCGGCGACCTGGTCGACGCCCGGGATCTGGCCCGGCCCGGTCCAGCCCGGAAACTGGGCGTAGCTGTCCAGCTGGGCCTTCCAACGGGCCACCTGGCGCTCCAGGTAGTTGTCCACCTTGCCGAAGTCCGACAGGCCGAGCGCCTGGTAGTCCAGGGCGCCCAGGGCCGCGATCCCCTCCACCAGGGCCAGACCCATGCGGTGGCGGATATCGGGGGAGCCGGCATGCAGGGGCGGCAGGCCGGTGGACGGGTTGAAGCCATCGATGGGCTCCATCAGGTAGAAGGCCGCGCCGATCACGTCCTCAGCCGCGCAGGCGGCGATCAGGCCGGGATGGGGGACATCCGTGCCCTTCAGCGCGCCGAGCATGCGGGCCTCGCGGCGCATGGTGTCGTTGGAATTGGCCCGCAGATGCGGCGGCGGCCGGCGCAGGACATAGGTCCGCCCCGCGCGCGAGAACCGCAGCAGGATGTTCTGCGTCCCGCCGCCCAGCAGGGTGGCGTCCTCAATGGGGCCGGCCCCCAGGCCTTGCCCATCCATCCAGCCGGCCAGGGCCGTCAGGTCCACTTGTGTTTCCACCCGTCCGGTCCTCCGCCCGGTTTAAGTCAATTGGATAATGCAGTTGACCTAAACCCTATGCAATGAGATTCAGCACCCATGACGTTGCGTGAAGCCAAGTCCCGAGGCGCGGCCGCCGAGACCCTGAAGCGGGTCGCCAGGCGTCTGTTCGCCGAGCGCGGGGTGGATGGCGTGACGGTGCGCCAGATCGCCGAGGCCGCCGGCCAGAAAAACCACGCCGCCGTCGGCTACTATTTCGGCTCCAAGGAGGCCCTGATCCGCGAGCTGGTGGTGGACGGCGCCCGGCTGATCGACGAGGCCCGCAACGCCTGGCTGGACCGGCTGGAGGCGCAAGGCGGACCCCGCGCCGTGGCCGAGGTGGTGGACGCCCTGGTCTATCCGTCCCTGGCCGCCCAGGACCGCGAGAACGACTACAACCGCTTCATCGTCATGCTGTCCACCACCCACCGGGACCTGTTCATGGATGCGCTCGGCGGGCGCTGGAACTCCGGCTATCTGCGCTGCCTGGACCACCTGCGCCGGCTGACGCCCGGCCTGACCGCGACCCTCCAGAGCCAGCGGTTCGTCTTCCTGGGGGCGAGCCTGGGCAGCGTCCTGGCCATGCGCGAGGCCGAGCTGGCGGACGCCAGTCGCGAGCATCCGACCTGGGGTTCCGCCCAGACCCTGGCCCATTTCGCCCAAGGTCTGACCGCCATGCTCACAGCGCCTGCGCCACCCGAGCCCGCCCTGGACCCCGCCGCCGCCGGGTGACAGGCTGCGGGCCTGAAGATTCCTTGTCCGGGGGCGGCGATGGGGTGGAGATCTTGGCTGGCGGGCGGGCTTATGGCCCTGCTGATGGCGCCGGCGGCGCTCGCCAAGCCCATCGAGGTCAAGGTGGTGGTGCTGACCACCTTCGAGGTGGGCGCCGACACCGGCGACGCGCCCGGCGAATTCCAGGCCTGGGCCGAGCGCTGGCCCCTGAAGACCAGCCTGAAGGTTCCGGGGATCGCGCGGCCGGTCCGCCTGTCCGAAGACGGGGTCCTGGGCGTGGTCACCGGCATGCGCGGGCGGGCGCGGGAGAGTGTCGCGGCCCTGGTCCTGTCCCCCCAGTTCGACCTCAGCCACGCCTATTGGGTGGTGGCGGGCATCGCCGGCGTCGATCCGCGCCAGGGCGCTGTCGGCTCGGCCGCCTGGGCCCGCTATGTGGTCGACGCAGATCCGCCCTTCGAACTGGATGATCGGGAGCTGCCGCCCGGCTGGGATGTGGGCATCTATGGCCCGGGCGCCGCCCGCCCGGGCGTGAAGGGCTCAGCGCCTGGGTCCAGCGACATGGTCTGGCGCCTCGACCCCGGCCTGGTGAACTGGGCCTACGGCCTGACGCGGGATATCGCCCTGCCGACCGAGCCGGCCCAGGCGATCCGCAGTCGGTTTGCGACGGAGCCGGCGGCCCAGGCGCCACCCAAGGTCTTCCTGGGCGATGCGCTCGGCACGGTGCGCTTCTGGCATGGCGAGCGGCGCACCGCCTGGGCACGTGACTGGGTGCGGGTCTGGACCGACGGCGCCGGGGTCTTCGCCATGAGCGACTGCGAGGACCAGGGTGTCCTGGACGTCCTGTCCCTTCATGGCCGCGAGGGGCGGATCGACCCGGCCCGTATCCTCGTCCTGCGCACCGCCAGCAACTACACCCGCGAAGGCGACGGCGAGACCCAGGCCGTGGAGTTCACTGAGGGCGGCGCCCGCGCCGGCTTCGAGGCCGCCTGGCGGACCGGATCGCCCGTGGTGCGCGCCCTGGTCGCCGGCTGGCCGCGTTACAGAGATCAGAGCCCCGGAGCCCGGCCATGAGCCTTCTCGACCGCCTGTTCGACCTCAAGGCCCGCGGAACCACTGTGCGCACCGAGGTGCTGGCCGGCGCCACCACCTTCATGACCATGGCCTACATCATCCTGGTCAATCCCTCGATCCTGTCCCAGGCGGGCCTGCCGGCGGCGGGCGTCGCGGCGGCCACCTGCCTGGCGGCGGGGGTGGGCTGCCTGATCATGGGCCTGTTCGCCAACTACCCCATCGCGCTCGCCCCCGGCATGGGGCTGAACGCCTACTTCACCTTCACGGTGGTGCTGGGCATGGGCGTGCCCTGGCGGGTGGCTCTGGGCCTCGTCTTCATCTCCGGCGTTGTCTTCCTGTTCCTGACGCTCACCGGCGTGCGGCGGTTGATCGTCAGCGCGATCCCCAGGGCCCTGTTCGCCGCCATCGCCGCCGGCATCGGCCTGTTCATCGCCTTCATCGGCTTGAAGAGCGCCGGGCTGGTGGTCGCCAACCCCGCCACAACAGTGGCGTTGGGCGACGTGAAGCAGCCCATGACCCTGCTGGCCCTGGGCGGCCTGGCCCTGATCGCGGTGCTGGAGGTGCTGAAGGTCCGGGGCGGCATCCTGATCGGCATCGTCGCCACCACCCTGGTTGGCTGGGCCGCCGGGCTCGTGCACTGGAACCCCCAGGCCTACAGCGTCGCCGAGATGACCTCGACCGCCTTCCAGCTCGACCTGAAGGGCGCGCTGGGCCTGGGCGGCCACGGGATCGGCCTGGCCCTGGTGGAGATCCTGTTCGTCTTCGTCTTCGTCGACCTGTTCGACAATGTCGGCACCCTCGTCGCCGTGACCACCAAGGCCGGCCTGGTGGCGCCCGACGGGACCATCCCGCGCCTCAACCGCATCCTGGTGGCCGACGCCGCGGCGACCACCGTCGGCGCCCTGGCCGGGACCAGCACGGTGGTGAGCTATATCGAGAGCGCGTCGGGAGTTTCGGCCGGCGGGCGCACCGGCCTGACCGCCGTGGTGGTCGGCCTGTTGTTCCTGGTCGCCCTGTTCGCGGCGCCGCTCGCCCAGGCGATTCCCGCCGCCGCCACCGCACCGGCCCTGATCCTGGTGGGCGCGATGATGATGGCGCCCCTGGCCGACATCGACTGGGCCGACCCGTCCGTGGCGATCCCGGCCTTCCTGACCCTGGTGGCCATCCCGCTGACCTTCTCCATCGCCAACGGCCTGGCCTTCGGGGTCATCGCCTATGTCGGTATCCGGGCCCTGACCGGCCGGCTGAAGCGGGGCGACTGGCTGCTGGCGGTGCTGGCCGTCCTGTTCATCGCCCGCTTCGCCTATATGGCCGCGGCCTAGCCGCTCTCTGCTCATCCCGGTGAAGACCGGGATGAGCAGTTTGGGGGAGGCGCTAGCGGTTCAAGACCTCCAGCGCCGTCGCGGCCAGGATCTTCACGCCGGAATTGTCGGTGCTGGCCGGGCCTGCGCCGATGCCGTCGAGGTTGCGCTTGAACACGCCCTGGCTGATCGAGGCCAGGCGGAACAGGGAGAAGGCGAGGTAGAAGGGAAAGTCGGTGATCTCCCCCCGGCCGGTCAGTTTCGTATAGGCCGCCACGTATTCGGCCTCGGTCGGGATGCCGCTGGCGACGATGTCGACGCCGTCGAGCGTGCCCCAGCTCTCCGAGCGCGAGTGCCACAGGATGCAGTTGTAGCCGAGGTCGGCCAGCGGGTGGCCGAGCGTGCAGAGCTCCCAGTCCAGCACCGCGATGATCCGGGGCTCGGTCGGGTGGAACATCACGTTCTCGAGCCGATAGTCGCCGTGGGCGATGGTCACCGTGTCGTCGGCCGGGATCCGCTTCGGCAGGGCCTCGATCAGGGCCTCCATGTCCGGGATCAGCTCAGTCTCGGCGCCGCGGTACTGCTTGATCCAGCGGCCCACCTGGCGCTCGAAATAGTTGCCGGGCTTGCCGAAGTCCGACAGGCCGACCTTTTCCACGTCGACGGCGTGCAGCTTTGTCATCACGCGGATCAGCTCGTCATAGATGGCCCGACGCTCAGTGGGGCTCATGTCGGGCAGGCGGGCGTCGCGGAAGATGCGGCCCTCCAGGAAGTCCATGACGTAGAAGCTGGTGCCGACGACGCTGTCGTCCTCGCACAGGCCGCGCATGCGCGGCACGGGGAAGTCCGCGCCGCCCAGGGCCTTCATCACACGGTACTCGCGGTCGACCTGGTGGGCGGAGGCCAGCAGCTGGCCCGGCGGCTTCTTGCGCATCACAAAGCGCGCGCCCGGCGTGGTCAGCAGGTAGGTGGGATTGGACTGGCCGCCCTGGAACTGGCGCACCTCCAGCGGGCCGGCATAGCCTTCGACATTCGCGGCGAGCCAGCGGTCGAGCGCGGCCTCGTCCAGGCGGTGAGCCTCGCGCACATCGCCGATGGTCGGCTTGCCGGGGTCCTGACCTGCGGCCTGGCTCATGACGTCTCCTCCTCGTTTGGCGAGAGGTTAGACGCCCTTCCGCAAGGGTGGGGAAGTCCTCCCCCATGAAATGGGGGGAGGACCAAGAGCTACTTCTTCGCCTGCGGCGGTTCGACCTTGGGGGCCTTGGGGCCAATCACCTCGGCCAGGCGGGCCTGGGGCTTGGGCAGCTTGGGCGTGGCGGCGACGGAGCCGTACTTCAGCACGTCCTCGGCGCGGCTCAGCTGGAAGTCGCCGGTCTTGGCGTCGAAGCCTTCAGGCGGGGCCTCCGCCGGCTCGTGGGCGCCGATGCGCGCCTTGCCCTCCTCGGCGTTGAGCGCGTTGCGGAACGAGGCTTCCGAGAACTGGAAGGCGCGGTTGGCGATGGCCTGGGCGTCCTCGCGGGTCTGGGCGACCTCGAGGTCCGGGATGATGCCGGTCTTCTGGATCGACTTGCCGGACGGCGTGTAATAGCGCGCCGTGGTGAGCTTCAGCGCCCCGTCCATGCCGCCGCGCAGCGGGATGACGGTCTGGACCGAGCCCTTGCCGAAGCTGGTCAGGCCCACGACCTCGGCCCGCTTGCGGTCCTGCAGGGCGCCGGCGACGATCTCGGCCGCCGAGGCGGTGCCGGAATTGGTCAGCACGACGATGGGCGCGCCGCCGGTCGCATCGCCCGGACGGGCGTTATAGCGCTCGACGTCGCGGGGATCGCGGCCACGCTGGGAGACGATCTCGCCGCCTTCCAGGAACAGGTCGGAAATCCCCACCGCCTGGTCGAGCAGGCCGCCGGGGTTGTTGCGCAGGTCAAGGATCCAGCCCTTGATCTTGGGGTTCTTGGCCCGCAGGTCGGTGATCACCGCCTCGGCCTCGTCGGTGGTCTTCTCGTTGAAGGCCGAGACCCGCAGATAGCCGTAGTCGCCGATCAGCTTGCCGGTCGCCGACTTGGTCTTGATGACCTCGCGCACCAGCTTGACGTCGAAGGGATCGGTCTTCTCGCGGGCGATGGTCAGGGTGACCGCCTCGCCCGGCTTGCCGCGCATCTGCTTCACGGCGTCGGAGACCGACAGGCCCAGCACGCTGCCGCCATTGACGGCGGTGATGTAGTCGCCGGCCTTGATCCCCGCCTTGAAGGCCGGGGTGCCGTCCATGGGCGAGATCACCTTGACCACGCCGTCCTCGCTGGTGACCTCGATGCCGAGGCCGCCATATTCGCCGCGCGTCTGATCGCGCATGTCGTCGAAGGACTCGGGGTTCAGATAGTTCGAGTGCGGATCGAGCGAGGTCAGCATGCCGTCGATGGCCGCCTCGATCAGCTTCTTGTCGTCGACCTCGGTGACGTACTGGCGCTCGACCGTGTCGAGCACGTCGCCGAACAGTTCCAGCATCTTGTAGGTGTTGGTCCGGGGCTGGGCCGAGGCCAGGGCCTGCTGGCTCACATAGGCCATGGAGCCCGCCCCGAGGACGAAGGCCGAAACACCGATCAGCAGATACTTGCGCATAGTCTGGCCCTAGGGCTCCCTTGCGGCGGAATTACGCCGCCGCGCGTCTACTTCCCCGAAAAAGAGCCAAACAGCTCGAAGTCTTTGCGGCCCGCCGATCTTTCGTCGGCTCAGCCCTTGATCCAGCGCCCCGGATCCACCGGGTCGTCGCGCCGGCGGACCTCCAGATAGAGTTCGGTGGGCTTGTCGCGGCCCTCCGCCATCCATCCGACCGGCGCGCCCGCGGCGACCGACTGACCGACCCCGGCCGTCGCCCGATCCAGGCCAGCCAACACCAGATGGTATCCCCCGGCCAATCTCAAGATCAATATGAGGCCCCAACCCTTAACCGGGCCTACATATTGGACAACGCCGTCGGCGGGCGCCTCGACCCGCGCGCCGGCCTCGGCGGCGAAGGTCATGCCGCGCGCACGGTCGCCCCCGGCCAGGCGATCCCCATAGCGGCGCATGATCAGGCCCTTCGTGGGCTGGACCAGGCTGGTGGGCGCCAGGACGGGGCGGGTGTCATTCAGGCCGTCATCGGTCAGGTCGATGGGGTCGGCCTCGGCGCCGGAACCCTGGCGGTCGGCCCGCAGGCTGGCCTGGGCGAACATGGCGGCGGATGCGACGGCGGCCAGCCGGCGCTGGCGGGCGATCTCGCGGGCCTCGGCGGCATAGGCCTTGGCCCGGCGTTCCATCTCCGGCGTCAGGGCCTTGATCAGGATCGCGGCGCGGGCCGCGTCCACCGCGTCGCCGGGGCTGACCAGCAGAGCCGGCGGCGGATCGCGGCGATAGCGGACCAGGACGGTGAGCAGGCGCGACAGGCGGTTCAGGTTGCGGCCCTGCTCGGCGTTGAGCTCGGTCTCGCGCAGGTTCAGACGCGCCAGGTCGGTGATCGCGGCCCAGCCCACGGCGGCGACGGACAAGGCGGCCAGCCCGGCCGCGGCGGCGATCAACAGGGGTTTCTTCGCGACCTCAGTCACGATGGTAGGGGCTCCCGGCCAGGATGGTCACCGCACGATAGACCTGTTCGGCCAGCATGGCGCGCGCCAGGGCGTGGGGCCAGGTCTGGGGACCAAAGGCGAGCTTGCCCTGGGCCTCGGCGACTAGGGCCGGGTCCAGGCCGTCGGCCCCGCCGATCAGGAACACCAGCCGGCGCACCCCGTCATCGCGCAGACGCGCGACCTCTGCCGCGAAGGCGCGGGAGGCGCGGGCCTGGCCGCGTTCGTCGCAGGCGATGACGTGGGCGTCGGCCAGGTGGGCCTTCAGCACCTCGGCCTCGGCGGCCTTGCCGGGCTTGCGGGCCTCGACCTCGATCACCTCGACGGGACCAAGACCCAGGGCGCGGCCGGCGGCGGTCGCGCGGTCGACATAGGTCTGGACAAGGTCCCGCTCCGGCGAGCGGGGCAGCCGCCCCACGGCCAGGATGGTGATCTTCACGAGGCGAAGAGGCCGATCAGGACAGGGCGGCGGTCTTGGGCGGCTCGACCGACCAGATCTTCTCGATGTTGTAGAACGAGCGGACTTCCGGACGGAACAGGTGGACGATGACGTCCCCGGTGTCGATCAGCACCCAGTCGCAGTGCGGCAGGCCTTCGACCCGCGCCTTGCCGTAGCCCTGTTCCTTCAGGGCGCGCAGCAGGTGGTCGGCCATGGCGCCGACGTGACGATGCGAACGGCCGGAGGCGACGATCAGCCCGTCGGCGACCGCGCTCTTGCCTTTGAGATCGATGAAAATCACGTCCTGGGCCTTGTCGTCATCCAGACGGGCCAGGATCATTTCCTCCAGCGCGGCGATGCGCTGCTGGGGGTCCGAAGACTCGGCCGAAACCGGGGTCTCGTGCGCGCGTGGCGCAGGTTCAGGGCTCAGCGGGGTCGCTCCTTTGTTGCCTCGCTAAAACTCCCCATACCACGGAAATGGCCCTTTTCCCAGGGCGCCGAATCACAAGCCCGCCATCAGCCCTTGCGCATGCGTTCGCGCAGGGCCGTGGAGGACTGGAAGTTCAGGGGGCCGGTCAGGAACACCCAGCGCGGCGGGGCGGCGCCAGGCAGCAGGGGCGCCTGGGAAATCGGCCGCCTGGCGGCCGCGAACCGGCGGGCGGCGGGCGAGAACCGGCTCTTCAGGGAGATCCAGGGGCGGGAGACCACGGCGACCGGCGCGCCGCCCATGATCTCGGTCCAGCCCCGCCAGCGATGGAAGCCGGCCAGGCTGTCGGCGCCCATGATCCAGACGAACTGCACGCCCGGAAAGCGCGCCTTCAACACCCTCAGGGTGTCGATGGTGTAGGCCGAGCCGATCCGGGTCTCGGCGGCGGAGACGATCATCGAGCGGCCGCGGGCGTAGCGGCGCACCCCGGCCATCCGGTCGGCCAGGCTGGCGGTTTCGCGGGAGGATTTCAGCGGGTTCTGGGGCGAGACCAGCCAGATCACCCGGTCCAGCTTCAGACGCTTGCGCGCGGTCTCGGCCACGTGGGCGTGGCCCTCATGGGCCGGATTGAACGAGCCGCCATAGAGCCCCACCCGCATCCCGCGCGAGAGCGTGAAGCCCAGGCGCAGGGTGGCGGGCCGGCCGGCTTCAGGAACGCGGCGCGCGGGCCCGGCGAACCACATGGCGGTCCTCCTGGTTCAAGGCCGCCCTGGGGGGCGGGCCGCCGTCGCGGGATTGCGGTCGAGCTCGATATCGGTCTGGCGCACCCGGGCGCGGATGGTGAAGACCCCGTCCCCGGACAGCACGCCGCCGCGGGCGAACAGCCGGCCGTTCTCCCAGTTGGAGAGGCCGAGCTCAGGCTTGTTCAGGGCGTACTGGCCGTCCACCCAGCGGGTGAAGCCGTCGCCGGTGAAGGGGGCGTCGATGGCCGAGAAGAAGGCCTCGTGCGCGGCCGGATCCTCGGCGATCAGGCTGGCGGCGAACCGGGGGCTGTGGGCGTTGAACAGGGCCACCGCCTCGGCGGCGTCCTCCACCACGGTCAGGCTGACCTCCGGCGTTTCCTCCCACTCCCATTCGCGGCCGAGATCGGCCTCGGCCAGGGGGGTGACGAGGGCCTCGGTGGTCACGCCCTCGGCGCGGTGCACGGCGCCGCTGCGGCTGCGCCAGGCCTCGGGAATCAGCGGCCAGGCGGCGGGGGCGGCGTGCAGGCGCCAGCCCTTGCGACGCCGGCCTGCGGCCTCCAGGGCCTCCAGGAACACCGGGATCAGCTCGTGGGCTCGCGACCGGACGATGCAGCAGGTGTTGAGGGTGTTGCAGACCTTGCGGTCCAGCGAGTGGAAGACCGCGGCGGCGAAGCGTTCGGCGTCGGCGGTGGCGTCCGCCACCATCCAGGCGCCGCCCGTGCCGTGCAGGCTGACCGGAACCCCGGCCTGGCGCGCCACAGCGCCCAGCTGGGCCACGGCCGGGCCGGA
>NZ_JBHTLQ010000063.1:0-17154 GCF_042679085.1 Phenylobacterium conjunctum
GAACCTCGAGCGCACCATCGACGCCCTGTCGGTGCCGGCCGTGGTCGCCGCCCAGGCCGAGCGGGAAGCCGCCGCGCGGCGGGTGCGGGTGGAGCGCACGCGCGCCGTTCCCGACGTCACCGTCTCGGCCGGCGTGCGCCGCTTCAGCGGCGACGACTCCAGCGCCGTGGTGGCCGGGGTCTCCGTGCCCATCCCGGTGTTCGACCAGAACCGCGGCAACGTCAACGCCGCCCAGGGCGAGCTGCTGGCGGCCGAGGCGCGGCTGAACGCGGCGCGGCTGGACGCCGAGGCGGAGCTGCGCACCGCGCTCTTCCAGGTGGAGGCGGCCGAGACCCGGGTCGCCGCCGCCGTCGAGACCGAGGCCACCGCGGCCGAGGCCTACCGGCTCACCCGCATCGCCTATGAGGCCGGCAAGTCGCCGCTCGTCGAACTGACCAATGCGCGCCGGGCCCTGGCCGAGGCGCGCACCCAAACCATCGAAGCCCAGCTGCAGCGCCTGCGCGCCGAAGCGGGCCTGGCGCGGCTGCAGGGCCGCGCCCCCTTCGGAGTCTCCTGATGCCCCGCAAATCCCTCGCCGCCGGCGCCAACCGCAACTGGCTGCTCGCCGGCGCCGCCCTCGTCGCCGCCACCGGCATCGGCTTCACCGCCGCCAAGCTCACCAGTCCCAAACCGCCAACCGCTGCCGAAGCGTCCGCAGAAAAGGGCGAGGCGGCAGGGGCGGCGCATGCGGCCGACACCCTGGTCATGGGTCCGGAACGGATCACCGCTTCGGGCGTGCAGGTGCAGACGGTAGCCACCAGCGGGATCGCCGGCGAAATCGTCGCCCAGGCTACCGTCGAGGCCGAGCCGTCCGGGCAGGCGGCGCTGACCGCCCGCGCGGCGGGCTCCATTGCGCGGATCAACAAGCGTCTGGGTGACCCGGTCCGCGCCGGCGAGACCCTGGCCCTCGTCGAAAGCCGCGAAGCCGCTCAGATCGCCGCGGAGCGCAGCGTCGCGGCGGCGAAGGCCGACCTGGCGCGCAAGGTGGCCGCCCGGGAACGGCGGCTCTTCGAGCAGAAGGTCAGCCCCAGGCAGGACTATGAGACGGCGCAGGCGGAGCTTGTCGCCGCCGAGGCGGAGGCCAGGCGCGCCGCGACCGCCGCGGGCGCGGCCGACGTCTCGCGCGATGGACGCTATGTGGCGGTGATCAGCCCGATCAGCGGACGCATCACGGCGATGAACGCAAGCCTGGGCGCCTTCGTGCAGCCCGAGACGGAGCTCTTCCGCATCGCCGATCCAAGCCGCATCCAGGTTGAGGCGGCGGTGACGGCCATGGATGCGCGACGCATCCAGCCGGGTGACCAAGCCGTGATCGAGACGACCAGCGGGGAGACGCGCTCCGCCGTCGTGCGCTCGGTGACGCCTGGCGTCAACGAACAGACCCGGTCGGCCACCGTCGTCCTGTCGCTGGCCGGAGGGGGCGGGGTGCTCCAGCCGGGCCAGCTGGTGCGGGCGCGTATCGTTTCCCGGCAGTCCGCCACCACCGGCATCGTCGTGCCCGAGGAGGCTGTGCAGACCGTTGAAGGTCGCGACGCGGTGTTCGTGCGCACGGCGAAGGGCTTTCGGGTGCAGCCCGTGACGGTGGGCCAACGCACCGGCGGCCGGGTCGAGATCCTGCAGGGGCTGAGGGGCGGCGAGGCTGTCGCCACCCGGAACGCCTTCCTGCTGAAGGCCGAGCTCGGCAAGAGCGCGGAAGAAGAATGAGCCTCCCCATCACGTCTGGAGACATGCCGAAATGATCGGCCGCATCCTATCCATGTCGGTGAAGGGGCGTTGGTACGTCCTTGTCCTGACCCTCATCATCGCCGGTCTCGGCGTCTGGCAGCTGGCGAAGCTGCCGATCGACGCGGTGCCGGACATCACCAACAAGCAGGTGCAGATCAACTCGGTGGCGCCCGCGCTGTCGCCGGTAGAGATCGAAAAGCGCGTCACCTTCCCCATCGAGACGGCGCTCGCCGGCATTCCCGGTCTGGAGTCGACGCGGTCGATATCGCGCAACGGATTCAGCCAAGTCTCGGCGGTCTTCAAGGAAAGCACCGACCTCTACTTCGCCCGCCAGCAGGTGGCGGAGCGGCTGACCCAGGCGCGCGACACCCTCCCGGCCGGCGTGCAGCCCCAGATCGGTCCGGTCACGACCGGCCTGGGCGAGGTCTACATGTACACCGTCGAGTTCGCCAATCCGGGCGGCAGGGGCGCGAAGGTCAAGGATGGCGCCCCGGGATGGCAGTCCGACGGTTCTTATCTGACTCCGGAGGGCGAGCGGCTGAGCGACCCTGTGGCGCAGGCCGGTTATCTCCGCACTGTTCAGGACTGGATCATCCGGCCGCAGCTGCGCACCGTGAACGGCGTGGCCGGGATCGACTCCATCGGCGGCTACGAGAAGCAATACGTCGTGGAACCCGACCCGGCGAAGCTGGCCGCCTACGGCGTCTCCTATACGGAGCTGGCGAAGGCTCTGGAAGCGGCCAACCTCTCCGTTGGCGCGAACTTCATCCAGCGGGCCGGTGAAGCCTATCTGGTGCGGGCCGACGCCCGGGTCCGGACGCTGGACGAGATCGCCAACGCGGTGATCGCCACCCGCCAGACCGTGCCGGTGACGGTCAAGGATGTGGCCACGGTTCGCGTGGGCGGGGATCTGCGCACGGGCGCGGCCACCAAGAACGGCCAGGAAACCGTCGTGGGCACGGCGCTCATGCTGATCGGCGAGAACAGCCGGACCGTCGCCAAGGCCGTCGGCGAGAAGCTCAACGAGGTGAAGAAGTCGCTGCCGCCCGGGGTCGTGGTCAATGTGGGCCTCGACCGCTCCGTGCTGGTGAACGCCACCATTGGGACCGTGGAGCGGAACCTCACGGAGGGCGCCATTCTCGTGGCGGCCACCCTGTTCCTGCTGCTCGGCAATGTGCGGGCGGCCTTCATCGCCGTGCTGATCATTCCCTTCTCATTCCTGATGATGGCGATCGGGATGAACAGCCTGGGCGTGCCCGGCAACCTGATGAGCCTAGGGGCGCTCGACTTCGGCCTGATCGTCGACGGCACGGTGATCATCATCGAGAACTGTCTGCTGCGGCTCGCGGAGCGACAGCACCATGAGAACCGGCTGCTGAACCTGAACGAGCGCCTCGAGACGGTCCTTCACGCCTCGCAGGAGATGATCCGCCCCACCGTCTACGGGCAGGCGATCATCTTCCTCGTCTTCGCTCCGCTGCTGACCTTCACCGGCGTCGAGGGGAAGACCTTCTCCCCCATGGCCATCACCATCATGCTGGCGCTGGCGGCGGCGTTCATCCTCTCGCTCACCTTCGTGCCGGCCATGGTGGCCATCCTTATGCGCGGCAAGGTCGCCGAGAAGGAAGTCCGGATCATTCAGTGGCTGAAGGTTCGCTACGAACCCCTCCTGGCGCGCTCACTCGCGCGGCCGTGGCCGTTCATTGGCGCCGGGGTCGCCGTCTTCCTGCTGAGTGGGGTGGTGTTCACCACGCTTGGGCAGGAATTCATCCCGACCCTGGACGAGAAGAACATCGCCCTCGGCGCCTTGAAGATCCCCTCCACGTCGCTCGAGCAATCCAAGACCATGCAGCAGCAGGTGGAGCGGGCGGTCGCCTCGCTGCCGGAGGTCCAGATGACCTTCTCCAAGACCGGCACCGCCGAGGTCGCCACCGACCCCATGCCGGTCAACCAGTCCGACAGCTTCGTCATCCTGAAGCCCAGCGAGGAGTGGCCGAAGGGGGTCACCACGAAGGAACAGGTGGCTGAGCGGATCCTCAAGAAGGTCGAGCCGCTGCTCGGCAACAGCTACGAGATCACCCAGCCGATCCAGATGCGCTTCAACGAGCTCATCGCTGGCGTGCGGGGCGATGTCGCCATCAAGCTCTACGGCGACGATCTCGACAAGATGAGTGCCGCGGCTGGCAAGATCGGCTTGGTGCTGCAGGGAATCCAAGGCGCCGAGGGCGTGCGCGTCGAGCAGACCGCTGGCGCGCCCACCCTGGACGTCCGGTTCGACCGCGCCGCCATCGCCCGTTTCGGCCTGACCGTCGAGGAGGTGGCCGACACGCTCGCCACGGCGCTCGGCGGCCGCGAGGCCGGCGCGGTGTTCGAGGGCGACCGCCGCTTCGACATCGTCGTGCGGGTGCCGATGACGCAGCGCAACGACCTGGACAGCCTCGGAGCGACGCCCGTGATGCTGCCGTCTTCGGACGGCGCGCCCAGCCAGTCGGTTCCGCTGCGCCAGCTGGTGGAGCTGCGCTTCACCGACGGCCTCAACCAGGTGAGCCGTGAGAACGGCAAGCGCCGCGTCGTGATCCAGGTGAATGTGCGCGACCGCGACATCGGCTCGTTCGTCACCGAAGCGCGCAGCAAGGTCGAGGCCGTGGCCCTGCCAACCGGCTCCTACCTGCAGTGGGGCGGCCAATATGAGAACCTCCAGGCCGCCACCCAGCGCCTGAGCATTGTCGTGCCGCTGTGCTTCCTGGCGATCTTCGTCATCCTGTTCATGGCCCTGGGGGGGCTCGCCCGCGCCGTCGCGGTGTTCGCCGCCATCCCCCTCGGGCTGGCGGGCGGGGTGTTCGCGCTGGCCCTGACCGGGATCACCTTCTCGATCTCGGCGGCCGTGGGCTTCATCGTGCTGGCCGGCGTGGCGGTGCTCAACGGCCTGGTGGTGATGTCGAGTATCCGGCAGCGTCTCGACGAAGGCATGCCCGTCGCCAGGGCGATCTACGACGGCTCGGTCGAGCGGTTCCGGCCGGTGTTGATGACCGGCCTCGTTCCGGCCATCGGCTTCATCCCGATGGCGCTGGCCCACGGGACCGGCGCGGAGGTGCAGAAGCCGCTGGCCATGGTGGTGATCGGGGGGCTGATCACCGCCACGCTGGTCACGCTGCTCGTGCTGCCCGCCATCTCCCAGCTCATCCTTAGCCTCGGGCGCAAGCCCGCGGCCGAGGGTGACCGTCCAGCAGCTCTCCAGCCCCAAGCGAGCTGACTGGACCCGCCGGCGCGGCTCCCCCCAGGCCGCGCCGGCGCCCACCTTCAAGAGGGAGGACAGCCATGCGTTTCCCCGCACTGCCGAAAGACCCCGTGCGTCACGATTGCGGACGGGCGGGGACGGCGAGCAGGAGGTCCGGACTGAGCGGTCGGCTCATCGCCGCGGCGCTGCTTTGGGCGCCGCTGGCCGCCTCGGCGGCCCCGCATGAGGAGCAGCCGCTCGTTGTGGAGCCCGCGAGGCCCGGCGTTTGGCGCGCTGACGCGAAGGGCATGCTCATCGAATTCCAGGCGCCGTTCGGATCGCAGGGCGCCCTGTCAATACGGTTCATCGGGCAGGGCGGAGAGTCCATCGCGCCACCACCCGCGCGGCAAGTCAGCCTGACGTCCTCCGGTGGCCCCGCCGTTTCGTTCTCACCGTCTGCAGGCGGGTGGACGTCCACGACCCAGGCTCCCGCCCCTCAGGACGGCGCGCTCCTGAGCATCATCGAAGCCGATCACCGTCACGACTTCCGGCTCAACGTCCATGCGAAGCCCGATTCCACGCAACCAACCGAGAGAACGCCATGAAGGGTCTGTCTCGCCGCGGCGCCCTAGCAGCGCTTGCGATCGCCGGGCTCGCGCCAGGGCGGACGCTCGCCGAGAGCCAATTCACCGTCTACCGCACTGCTGGCTGTCAGTGCTGCCAGGCGTGGGTCTCGCAGATGGAGTCCGCGGGCTACCGACCACGGACGGTCATCGTCGACGATCTCGCGGACGTCCGGCTCCGCTACAAGGTGCCGGCCGACCTGGCCGCCTGCCACACAGCCGTGATCCACGGCTACGTCGTGGAAGGCCACGTGCCCGCTGAGGACGTACAGGCGCTGCTGCGGCAGCGGCCCCAAGCCATCGGCATCGCAGTTCCCGGCATGCCCGCCGGCGCGCCCGGCATGGAGCAAGCCGACGGCAGCCGAGAAGCCTTCATGACCCTGTTGCTCCTGGATGGCGGCCGCAGGCGGATCTTCGCGCGTCACTGACCCTCATCTTCAGGAGAACCCAACATGCAGTCACCCGGCCAAGCCGTCCTGCTTCGCATCTATACCGACGAGAACGCCCTGGTGGGCGACCGCTCGCTGATCGACGTGATCATCCGAAGAGCCCGTGACGCCCATCTCGCCGGCGCCACCGTGCTGCGCGGCCGCAAAGGTTTTGGGGAGTCCGCGCGGCTGCACGAGCACCGTCCATTCGACCTGAACGACAACCTGCCGGTCGTGATCGAGTTCGTCGATGAGGAGGCGCGTTTGCGCGCCTTTCTGCCCCAACTGGATGACCTCAAGGACATCGGCTTGGTCACCTTCGAGAAGGTCGAGGTGCTCCGCTACGGCGGGCATCACGCCGACCCCCACGCGTAGCGGGCAGGAGCATCGACATGGCCCAGGTGGAGCTCCGACTGCCACTCGAGTCGGTTCTGGGAGGCGGGGCGGATCTTTGCGAGCGCTGCGTCGGGGTCCTGACGTCCGTCGCCCAGGGCCATCCCGCCGTGGCGGAGGCGCGCGTCGAGGCCAAGCAGGGGGCCGGCGAGCACCTGTTGATCCGCTTCGACGGGGAACGGGCGCCGCCCAGCCAGCTCCGCGCCTTTATCGAGGACTCTGGCGCGGTTATCGCGGAACGGTTTGGCCATTTCGTCTTCCGGGTCGGCGGGGCGATCCATCCCCGGATGGCTCGGCGTATCCGTGACCATCTCCGCGCCCAGGCCGGCGTCATCCATGCCGATGTGCGGCCGGTAGGCCGCGCCTTCGTCGAGTTCGACCGGGAGAAGACCAGCGAGGCGGCGCTGCTGGAGTCTGTCCGCACCCTCGGGGTCGAACTTCGATCATTTGACGCGGAGGCGCTTCCCTCAAATGCCGCGGCCGGAACCGTCGACCAACCTCCGCCAGCGCCTCTCCGCCAGGACACGGTGGCCGAAGGCCCCGAACGCGACGAGGATGAGGATGGGCATGCTCATGGCCAGGGTGAGGACAAGCATGAACACGCGCATGCGCACGGGGGCATCTTTGGCGAACGCACGGAGCTGATCTTCGCTCTGCTCGCCGGCGCGGTCCTGGCCGCGGGATGGCTGATCGAGCGACGCGTCGCCGGTCTCGTACCGCTCGCCTTCTACGTCGCCGCCTACGTCTTCGGCGGCTTTTTCACCGTGCGGGAAGCGTTCGAGAACCTCCGTCAGAAGCGCTTCGAGATCGACACCCTCATGCTGGTGGCGGCGGCCGGAGCCGCGAGCCTTGGCGCCTGGGCGGAGGGCGCCTTGCTGCTCTTCCTGTTCAGCCTTGGGCATGCGCTCGAACACTACGCCATGGGGCGGGCGCGGCGCGCGATCGAGGCGCTGGCGGAGCTCGCCCCGGAGCGGGCCACCGTGAGGCGCGGGACAGCCACCGAGGAGGTCCCGGTCGAAGCCCTCGAGATCGGTGACGTCGTCATCGTCCGCCCCAATGAACGCCTGCCGGCCGACGGCGTGGTGATCGCCGGCGCCAGCAGCGTCAACCAAGCGCCGATCACGGGCGAGAGCGTGCCCGTCGACAAGGCGGCAGCTGCGGACGCCCAATTGGACTTCAACAAGGCCGGCCCGGAGCACCGGGTGTTCGCCGGCACCATCAATGGGGCCGGCGTGTTGGAGGTTCGCGTCGCCCGGCGTGCGACCGAGACGACCCTGGCCCGCGTGGTCAAGATGGTGGCCGAGGCCGAGACGCAACGCTCGCCGACCCAGAGGTTCACCGATCGCTTCCAGCGCATCTTCGTTCCCGTGGTGCTCGGCCTCGTCGGCCTCTTGATGTTCGCCTGGCTGGTTCGCGACGAGCCCTTCAGCGTCAGCTTCTACCGGGCGATGGCGGTTCTGGTGGCGGCCAGCCCGTGTGCGCTGGCGATCTCGGTGCCCAGCGCGGTGCTCAGCGGCGTCGCCCGCGCCGCCCGGGGCGGGGTGCTCGTGAAGGGCGGCGGACCGCTCGAGAACCTCGGATCGCTGACCGCGCTGGCGTTCGACAAGACGGGCACCTTGACCGAGGGCAAGCCGCGCCTCACCGACGTCGATCCGGCCGACGGCGTCAGCGAGCAGGAGTTGCTGGCCGTGGCGGTGGCTGTGGAGGCGCTCAGCGACCATCCGCTGGCCGCCGCCATCGCGCGCGACGGCGCCGAACGGCTGGGCGACCGGCCAAGTGCGGTTGCAACGGACGTTCGCAGCCTGACCGGACAAGGTGTCCAGGCCCTTGTCGACGGGGCTCCGATCCTGATCGGCAAGCCGGCCATGTTCGACGCCGGCGAAGGACCCCGACCCTCGGAAGCCGTCTGGAGCGACGCGCGACGACTCGAACGCAATGGCCGCACCGTGGTGATGGTCCGCAAGGGGGACCGCTATCTCGGCAGTCTGGGCCTAATGGACACGCCCCGCCCGCCGGCGCGCCAGGTCATCGAGCGCCTCCGCGCGCTTGGCATCGAGCGGATCCTCATGTTGTCGGGGGATAACCAGTCCGTCGCCGACGCGATCGCCCAGAGCCTGAAGCTCGACGAGGCCAAGGGCGGGTTGATGCCCGAGGACAAGGTCAGGGTGGTCCAGCAGCTGAAGGCGCAGGAGGGCCGCGTCGCCATGGTCGGCGACGGGGTCAACGATGCGCCGGCGCTGGCCAACGCCACCGTCGGGATCGCCATGGGCGCGGCCGGGTCCGACGTGGCGCTGGAGACCGCTGATGTGGCGCTGATGGCCGACGACCTCAATCACCTGCCCTTCGCCGTGGGTCTCAGCCGCCGGACCAGCTGGGTCATCAAGCAGAACCTGTGGGTGAGCCTGGGGGTGGTGGCCTTCCTGATCCCAGCCACGCTGTTCGGCCTGAAGATCGGCGTCGCGGTGCTCTTCCACGAGGGCTCGACCGTGCTCGTCGTGGCCAACGCCCTGCGTCTGCTCGCCTACAAGGATCGCGACGCGTGACATCTCCTGGACCACTCCTCGGACAGGCCGCGCGCCTCGTGGCGTCGCCGGCGCTCTCCCGCTTGGCGGTGATCGCCGCGATCGGCCTTGGGCTTGCCGGTGGCGCGGCCTTGGGGAGCCGCGCAGAGGCGGTCACTGCTCCCGTCTCGATCCCACAGCCCCCGGCGGCGGCGGCTGCGCCTGCTGCCGTCGACCTAGATGAGGACGGTCGCTACGATCTGGCCTGGCCGCTGACGCTCGGACAACGCGGCGAGGACGCCTACGGCTCTGGGGCGTTCGGCGCATCCCGGGACGGCGGCCGCCGGCGGCACAACGGGCTCGACCTGGTGGCGCCGGCCGGCGCCCCGATCCGCGCGCCGATTTCAGGCATCGTGACCCGAGTGGGGCAAGCCTACTCCAGGGATCCGGAACTGCAGTTCGTTGAGATCACGAGCCCCACGACGCGGTATTCTGCGCGGGTCTTCTATGTCGGACCGTCTCACGCGCCGGGTGCGCAGGTCACCGCCGGCGAGATCATCGGACAAGCCCAGGATCTCGGCCGTCGGTACGCGTCGGGCATGACGAACCATGTTCATGTGGAGTTCGCCGACCGTCGCGGCGCCGTCTTGGACCCTCTGGCCGTGCTGCCGGCATCTCCGCGCAGCTCCAAGTCATGACAAATGGAGGAACATCGTGCGTCTAGTTGCAATCTTCGCAGGGGGCGTGGTCGCTTTCGCCGGGGGCGCCGCGGCGGCGCCGGCCGAGCGCGTGGAGGTCGCTACCGAAGTGATCCCGCTTACGGGCTTTCGACTGGAGCCCCCTAGCGTCACCCGCGACGGCGAGTCTCTGCGATTTCGAGGTTTCCTGTGCCGAAAGTCCGTCGCGATGTCGCCTTACCGGGTGCGCCTTGAGCGACTCTCCAGTGACGGCCAGGTGCTGGGCGCTGCAACCGGCCGGGTCTCGGGGCTCTCAGGCCGCGGCCACCGCTGCACGGTCTACACGGTCACCGCCCCTTGGCGTCTGGAACCCGGAGACCGGGTGCGGGCCTGCGCGCAACGGGGAGACGGGCCGTGCCCCGCCGCTGGCTGAGGGGCAGGGCTTGGCGTCGGCGTCGCCAGGGAAGGCTCGAACGTCCAGGCGCGCGCGGCCGGCTTCTCACGCGACTGGTCCTGATCGGCATGGCGCTGCTTTTGGCAGCCTACATCGCGCCGCTCTTCCTGTGAGAATCGACATCAATCGCTCGGATGCGTCCCCCGCGCCGAGCCGGAAAGGAGCTGAGATATGCTCGCGGCCCTGGAAGTCACCGTGAGGCGTTGTCGCGCAAAGCATGGGACCGCCGCGCGGTGGCGCATAGCGGTCGCCTGCGGCTTGGCGGCGCTGAGCGCCACCGCAGCGAGAGGCGAAACGCTCGCCGACGCGATTACCCGCGCCTACGAGAGCAACCCGACGCTGGCGGCCCAGCGTGCACAGGTGAAGCTCGCCGACGAGGCCTATGTTCAGGCGCGGGCGGGGCTGCGCCCGCAGGTCAATGCGTCGTCCACAGCGTCCTATAGTCGGACATCCGTCAACGCCGGCCGCGGCACGTTCGTCGACACCAATGGGGATGGCATCCCTGACACTGCGGTTACCGGGTCGGGCGTGACCGAGCGGAACCTCGGCAACGCATCCCTCTCCCTCAGTCAGCCGATCTACACCGGTGGACGCACGACGGCGTCGATCACGGCGGCCGAGGCCGAAATCCTCGCCGCGCGCGAAGCGCTTCGGGAGACGGAGGGCAATCTCGTGCTCAGCGTCGTCCAGGCTTATGTGGACGTCAGGCGGGATCAACGTATCGTAGAGATCCGGCGGCAAGACGTGCAGACCCTCGCGCGTCGACTCGAGGAAACCCAGGCCCGCTTCGACGTCGGCGAGCTCACCGGCACCGACGTCGCGCAGGCCAAGGCGAGACTTGGAACATCGAGAGCCCAGCTCGCCGCCGCCGAGGGGCAACTGGAGATCAGCGCCGCCGCCTATGCTGCGGTCGTGGGTGACGATCCGGGGGAACTTGCGCCGCGTCCGGATCTGGACCCACTGCTCCCCGTTACCATAGCTCAGGCCTACGACACCGCTGAGCAGCAGAGCCCGCGCATCGGGAGCGCCGAACTGGTAGAGCGCGCGAGCCGCGCGCGCATCGCGTTCGCCAAGGCGCAACGCCGACCGACCGTGAGCCTTAGGACGGGCTACGGCTACTCCGGCCAGATCGACCCCTTCGTGGCAGATCGCCTCGCCCGCAACCTGTCGGCGTCCGTCGTGACGACCCTTCCGCTCTATTCCGGCGGGATACTGTCGTCGCAGGTGGAACAGGCCGTGCAGCGCAACAACATCGACCGACTTCGTTTGGAGACCACGGAGCGGCAGGTCCGCCAGGCGGTCGCGCAGGCATGGAGTCAGCTGCGGACCGCCCGGGCGGCGATCGCCGCCAACGAGGAGGTGGTGAAGGCCGCTCGGTTTGCGCTCGAAGGCGTACGTCTGGAATTCGAACTGGGCCTGCGCACCACGCTGGACGTCCTGAATGCGGAGCAGGAACTGCGAACCGCCGAACTCGCCTTGGTCACCTCGCGTCGCGACGCCTACGTCGCCAGCGCCGCGCTCCTGAACGCGCAGGGACGACTGGAGGCGCGGGCGCTGGCGCCGCAGCTGGCCCTCTACGATCCTTCCGCTTCGTTCCGGCGCCGCGCAGCGCCGGGCGTCTGGGCGCCGATCGATCATCTGACCCAGAGCCTGGATCGCATCGGAGCTCCGCGCGACGCGGCGGCCGTCGACCCGGCTGCGCCGGCCAGGGGCCAGACCCAAGGCACGGCTAGGGGGACCCGGCGTGAGTGAGCCGACAGCTCCCGCCCCCATTCCCGCCCGGCGGTCCGGCGCCGGTCTCGCCTCCGAGGTCGGCTCTCGGCTGCGTGCCCGGCGGCAACGGGCAGGTCTGAGCCGCCCAGAGCTGGCGAGGGCGCTCGGCGTAAGCGAGCGACAGCTGCACGACTATGAAGACGGAATCGTTCGTGTGAGCGCCGCGATGCTGGTCCGGGCCGCGAAGATGCTTGGATCGACCACCCTCGACTTCTTCCCCACCGTGGCGCAGCTGGGCACGGTCGCGCGCAAGCATGGCCCCCGGTGACCCCTGAGGCCGCCTTCTCAGGAACCTCAACCGCATGAGTGAAGGCGGATGCCGTCCCACTGCGCCGCCTTGTGAACGGGGTTATTGGGTCGTCGCCTGTGGTGGCGAGCTGGACTGAACAGGTGGCCGCCCCGGTCTCGCCACGGAAAGGGGCTTCAGAACGGCAATCTCGGCCACGCCGGCGCGACGCTCGATGTGGAATTCGACGAGCGCCCCAGCCGCGACGCCTTCGAGAAGGTGAGGCGACGCCACCGGGAGCGTCAGGCGCATCGCCGGCCAATCCGAGCCGGGGGCAGGGTCGTGATCGATGGTGATCGTCCGCGCCACCCGGTCGACGGCTGTCACGTGGCCGACGCCCTTGGCGCGCGCCGGCATCGCCGACAGGGCCGCACCCTCCAGCGCCCCGTCGTGCTCAGGAGGCGCAAGCTGCCGGCGGTGAGCGGCCATGGCTTCGGGAGTGCGTCGGACGACCGGCCTCTCGCACGCGGACAGGCAAAACCCTGCGAGCAGAATGAACAGCGGCAGGGTTGTCCGCACGGCGCCTCCTTGGGTCCCTATCATGGCGAAAAGGCGCTCGCCGAAGGGAGGCTCCTGCGATCTGTGGATGCACATGCTCTTGGCGATGTCGCGCTGCTGTCCGGTCATCCTCGAGGCCTGGGGTGGCGCGGCTTAGCTGGGCGGAGATTGAGTTCGGTTGTCGAGGTCGCGGGGATCAACCGTCTTCACCTCCGCCCCGGCGGGCTGGGAGGGGGGCCCCGCCGACCCCGAGCCGGACCGCGGCAGCGGGCGGTCAAGCGGGGCGTACTTACCGCAGCTTGAAAGCGCCAAGGCGACGAGGGATCCAACGAACAGGAGTGCAAAGCGCATGTTGTCTCCTTGCTGGGTCCGACGCGTTGGCGCCGATCTGACGCACGGTCCACCTTCCGCGCGTGGAGCGCCGCGTCGAGAGAACTGTACCAGACTAGCGCCACCACCACATTGTACTCGGCGCGCACGAGACAGCCGAGCCGTTCCCACCTATAAAAGGGACATGGCGCCAACGGCGACATCTCCCCGGCTCTTCCGGTTCGCTCCGAGGGGACGCTGCGCATGGCGACGTCGGCTCACGACGTCGCTCACCGTGATGCTGGCCTGGCTGATGATCTTAGGCGGAGCGGTCGCCCCGTCGGTCGCCCATGCCGCCCTGGAACCCACCCGGGGCGCCGCCGTCGCCGTGACGGATGGCGGGGTGAAGGACAGAGGCCAAGCCTCTGAACGCGGCGGTGTCGTCCCCACTTGCGCGGGTCACTGTGCGATGCACGCGTGGAGCCTCCCTGTCGCGCAGTTGGGCGCGACACTTCCTGCAAGCTTTGCGGCAGCCACATGGCCAGGCTCCGGCATCGGCGGGGCTGTCGTACGCCGGCCAGTAGCCTTGGAACGGCCCCCTCGAGTCTGACGTGAGCGCACCGGCCTGTCCGGGTCGGTTGATCTTCGTCACACAATCCTGGGGATTTATGCCACCATGCGCTCCGTTCTGCGTCCCATCATATTCCAACGACGCTTGGCGATCGCCAGCCTCGCGGCTGCAGCTTTCGCGATCACCGGCTGCACCACCATCACCAGCCATTCCGGGTACCAAGCCATCGACACCAATCCGGCCGACCTGGCGGTCGGAACCGACACCAAGTCGACGGTGCGCGCGAAGCTCGGTTCGCCGTCGGTCACCTCCACCTTCGACCCGAACGTCTGGTTCTATGTCTCGCAAGTGAAAGCGAGGGCCGCCTTCCGCCGGCCACAGGTCATCAAACGCGACATCGTCGCCCTTGGATTTGACAAGGAGACCGAGGTCTTGAAGACCCTCGACACCCTGTCGCTGAAGGATGGGAAGGTGATCGCGTTCAACGGCCGGGAGACGCCGACGCGTGGCCGGGAGATGACCATCCTCGAACAGCTGCTGGGCAGCGTTGGCCGTGGTTCGATGCTCCCGCGGGACGACTACGGCGTGCCCGGCACCCGACCGGGCGACCGGCGTCGCTGACCGAAAAACGAGGGCTTTGCCGAGGGCGTGCGGCGGCCCGTCATTTTCCCCGGTCGGCGACCCGCGACAAGAGGTTTCGAAACGTGCGAGAGGATCCACATCGGGAAGGTCCACGCGCCGCCTGGGACAGCCGGCCGCGGGCGACCTGGCGCACGCTGGCGGGCATGGCGGTCGCCTTTGCCGCCCTGGCCGCGAGCCTCTACGCGGTCTTCGAGTTCAGCGAGACCCGAGCCCACCGCCCCTGGCGGGGTGAGTACATCGTCGTGTCGCCGCATGGCTGACCAGCTCTCCTCGGAGGTCCACCAGCCGCCCGCCATTCGGCGCCGCACGACACGAGCGGGTCGGCGAAGGCGTGGCACTGCGGCGCTGCAGCCAAGACGCACCGATCGCGGCCGGATTCACGTTTCGGAAGGCCGCCATGGCTTATGAACGAGGCTTCGGCGCCGTCGGCCGCCGCCGCTCTGGGTTCGGTCCTCGAACCAGTCATGCGGCGAAGCCGGCGGGCCCTGCGAAATTCGGGTCGGAGGGCTCGGATGGCGATGAGTGGTAGCGTGCCCCGAGTGCTGCTCGTGGAAGACGAGCTGCTCATCCGGGATCTCCTTCAGAGCGCACTCGAAGACGCCGGCTTCGAGGTCGCCGACGCCGACAGTGGCGCTGCCGCCATCGACCTTTTGCAGCGCCCCGCGGGCGAATTCGTGGGCGTCGTGACCGACATCGACCTCGGACGTGGAACGACGGGCTGGGACGTCGCGCGGGCGGCGCGACGCGCGGACCTGCGCGTCGCCGTGGTCTATATGAGCGGTGGCAGCGCACATGAGTGGGCCGCGGAAGGCGTGCCAGACAGCGCAATCTTGGCGAAGCCGTTCGCTCCAGCGCAGCTCGTCGTGGCGCTCGCCACCCAACTCAACAATGTAGGATCGATCGCCGGAGAGCCGTAGGCGCCGGCCCGCACTGCGATCGCGCCGCTTGGTTGAAGCACGCGACCGGATCCGCCAGTGAGGGGACGCGATCCCTGGGGTTTGCCGCGCTGGCGGCGTTCTGGATGAAACGTGGTTAACAATTCGATTACTCCGCGCTGTCATAAGGGCGCCTACCGGGAACGGACCGGCGCGGGGCGCGCACGTTGTCGAACTGCGCTGGCGCAGGAGGACCCCTTGCACGAGGTCGCGCGGAGATTTGCGAGGCGGGGGTGTCTCGCGGCCTTCGTGAGCCTGTTCGCCGCAGGCCTCTTGGCGGCGCCCTCGAGCGCGGCCACATCCCGCATCAAGGATATCGTCCAGGTCGAAGGGGTGCGGGAGAACGCGCTGGTCGGGTACGGACTGGTCGTGGGTCTTGCGGGCACGGGCGACGCGCTGCGGAACGCGCCCTTCACCCAACAAAGCCTGGAGGCGATGCTGGAGCGGCTTGGCGTCAATACGCGGGACGCTCGCCTCAACACCAAGAATGTCGCCGCCGTGATGGTCACGGCGAAGCTGCCGCCCTTCGCAGCCGCCGGCTCGCAGGTGGATGCGACCGTCTCCGCCATGGGATCGGCGAAGAGCCTGATGGGCGGGACGCTCTTGGTCACGCCGCTCCTGGGGGCCGATGGTCAGACCTATGCGGTCGCGCAAGGGTCGGTGCAGACGGGCGCGGTCTCCGCGAGCGGCGCATCCGGTTCTTCGGTGACGAAGGGCGTACCCACGTCTGGTCGTATCGCCAGCGGAGCCATCGTCGAGCGTGAAACCGGCTTTCAGTTCAACGCCATGCGGCAGCTGCGCCTCAACCTGCGGAACCCGGACTTCACCACGGCGGTGAGGGTGGCCGACGCCATCAATCGCCGATTCCCTGACGCTGCACGGGCGCAGAGCCCCACGATCGTTCAGCTCTCGGTGCCGGCGACGGCCACGACATCAGGCTTCGTCACCGCCGTGGAGGCCCTGCCGGTGGAGACCGATACGCCGGCGCGCGTCGTCATCGACGAGGTGGCCGGCGTCATCGTCATGGGCGCCGATGTTCGGATTTCGACGGTGGCGATCAGCCAGGGCAACCTCACGATCTCGGTCCGGGAGACGCCGGCTGTCAGCCAGCCTTCGCCGTTCGGGCAGGGCGAGACCGTGGTGACGCCGCAGTCCAGCGTCCAGGTTGACGAAGAAAAGGGGAGGGGACTCGTCCGGCTGCCGGCCGGCGCTTCGCTGGGTAGCCTGGTGAGCGGACTGAATGCGCTCGGCGTGACGCCACGGGACATGATCTCGATCCTTCAAGCCATCAAAGCGGCCGGCGCGTTGCAGGCGGAGATCGAAGTGTTGTGAGCCCCCTGAGCCGCCAAGTGGCCCTTGGGGGCGCCTCGCCCCGAAGCCGAACCTGGAGCCTTTTGGCTCGCCGCTGCGGCTGTTCGCCCCTTGCGTTTGCGCCGGACCCGAGGTCTAAGGGCGCCGTGATCGCCAAGGCCCTTACGATGTATGTTGAGCGAGATGTGGCGCGACGCCACATCGGCGCGTGGCTGCATTTGGTCGTCGCGGTTGTTGTGTTTTTCGCGGCGATGCACCCTCAGACCCATGCGTTTGGAGCTTCTGCGCCAACGCGCATGGCCGCCGACACCCGCATCGAGGCGTCCTTTACGCCGCCGGCGGATTTCACACCCGATGAAGCGCCGACGGCGCCCGACAGCGGTTCGGTGTGTGCCGGAAGCTGCAAGGTTGAACTGGCCGGTCCGGTCCACTTTTTGGGCCCAGCCTATATCCCCGTGGTTCGAGCGGGTTGGCCTGTGCTGGATGATCAGTGGGCGCAGGTGACGCGCCCGTCGCGGCTGGAGCGGCCCCCCCGAGCCTGATGCGGACCTCGGCGCCGTTCGGCGCCTGACGCCTTGCATCTGGATCATCGGGGATAACGACTTTCATGACACTCATCATGCGCGGGCGGCTGCGGTATGCAGCCGTGAGCGCGGCGGCGATCCTGGGCGCGTGGGCGTCGGGACGCGGCGCGGCGGCCGAACCGGCCCCGCCTTACCGGGACCTGCTGGCCCAGGCGCAGTCGAGCGCGCCCCGGCTGGCCGAAGCCGAA
>NZ_JBHTLQ010000064.1:0-16403 GCF_042679085.1 Phenylobacterium conjunctum
CGCCGCGCGCCGCCTGGGCCAGCCCCAGCTCATGCCAACCCGCCGCCCACTGCGGCTGGGCCGTGGTCAGGTCGGCCAGGATCGCCTGCGCGCCCGCCGGATCGCCCTGCAGCCGCCGCGCCTGGCCCGCCAGCAACAGGGCCTCGGGATGGCCGGGAACCGCCTTCAGGATCTCCCCGGCCTGGGCCTCGGCGAGGTCCGGTCGCTGGCTCATCAGCTGGCGCGCGTGGGCGATGGCCGTGGCGACCGCGCCGGTCGGCTCACTCATGCGGCGGCCCCGGCGGTCAGCGCCAGGATGGCGAAGCTCGCCAGCCAGTGCTCGCCCATATAGTCGCCGGCCACATGCGGCAGGCTGGCGGCCAGGTGCCGCTCCGCCGCCGCCAGGGCCACGGGCCGCACGGGATCCTCGGCGTCCAAGGCGGCGGCGATATTGCGCCAGCACCAGGCGCGGCTGAGGTTCAGGCCGTCCAGGTGAGCGATCTTGCCGTCGCTGCGGTCACTGACCCGCGCCGGCGCGAACAGGGTCGCCGGCTGTTCCTGGGCCGCTTGGGGCAGGAAAGCTGCGAACCAGCTACGGAACTCAGGCCCCGGCAACAGGCGTCGCATGCACTCGGCCTCCATCAGGGCCGGTGACAGGAAATCGTCCCCTGACGGCTCCCAGGCCTGGCAGCCCTGGTCGGCGCCGTACCAGGCCCGCGCCTTGGTCTTGAACAGGTCGGCCAGGGCGGCGTCCTTCGCCGCCACCGCATAGTCCTGCGCCAAGGCCAGGGCGAAGCCGGTGGAGGAATGCACCCCGGTACGGATCGGATAGTCGGCCCGGGGCAGGAAGTCCTTGAACCGGTCGGCGAAGGCCTCGGCCAGGGGCGCCAGCCGCCCGGCCCAGGGCGCATCGCCATGGGCGATCAGCTCGGCCTGCAGCTTCAGGAGCCAGCCCCAGCCATAGGGCCGCTCGAACCCGCGCGACGACGGCCGCGACACATAGGCGAGTTCCCCCGCGACATTGGCCTCCGTGAAGGCCTCGACGAACAGGGCGTCGATCGCCGACGCCTCCGCCATGTCCGGGAATAGCCGCCGCACGGTGGCCAGCGTCCAGTAGCCGTGGACACAGGAGTGCCAGTCGAAGCTGCCAAAGAAGATCGGATGCGCCGCGCGCGGGTCCGAATGGTCGCCGGGCCCCGCATGGACATGGTCGCGCTTGTAGGGGAAGGGCCGCGTCACATGGCCCAGCGCGATGCGGGCGAACTGGGACGCCAACTGCGGCGTCAGCTCAGCGGAAAGCGAGGACATACATCAGCACCATATTGATCAGCAGCATCGGCGCGGCCGTCGGAATCTGGGCGCGGATCACGCCATAGCGGTCCTTCAGCTCCAGCAGCCGCGCCGGCACCACGTTGAAGTTGGCCGCCAGCGGCGTCATCAGGGTCCCGCAGAACCCTGACAGCATGCCGATGGCGCAGATCACCGCCGGGTCGCCGTGGAACTTGCCGATCAGGAACGGCAAGGCCACGCCGGCCGTCATCACCGGAAAGGCCGCAAAGGCGTTGCCCATGACGATGGTGAAGCCGGCCATGCCCAGGCAATAGACCGCCACCGCCGCCAGCTTAGCGTCCATGGGGATCCAGGTGGTGACCAGGTCGCCCACCGCCTTGCCCACCCCCGCCAGGGCGAACACCGCTCCCAGGGCCGCAAGCATCTGGGGCAGCAGCGCCGCCCACCCCACCGTGTCCATCAGCCGCCGCCCCTCCTGCAGGGGCGACATCAGGGGCTGGCGCAACAGGACCAGCGCGATCCCGGTCGCCAGCACCGCCGCCAGGGCCAGGGAGATCAGGGTCGCCTGCTTCGGATCAAGCAGGGGATGGCCGCCGACCACCACCGGCTTCAGCACCAGGGTCCCGAACAGCACCACCGCCGGAATGGCGAGCGCTGGCACGAACAGCTTGTTCCCCAGCAGCCGCGCGCTCTCCGCCTTCTGGGCGGGCGTCGGCCCCTCCGGCGCGCCCTGGCCCAGCTTGCCCAGGCCCGCATTGGCCGCCAGCGCCAGCACCAGCAGACCGTTGCCGAAGTCGCCAAGCCGGTCGCCGGCCAGGAAGCTCAAGGCGAACAGGCCCCAGAACAGGCCGTTGCGCCAGCGCTTCGGATTGGCGCCGTCGCGCACGCTCAGCACCGCATAGGCGGCGTAGATCAGGCCGGCCAGGCCATAGACAACGGGAAGCCCGATCATGCGCGGCCTCCCCGCAGGCGTCGTCCGAACAGGATCAGCCGCGCCCCATGCACCAGGAAGGCGGCGATGGCGCTGGGGATGGCCCAGACCGACAGGTGCAGGGGCTCGATGGTGATGCCGTTCTGGTCCAGGAACCCGACCATCAGCAGGATCGAGCCGATGGCCAGGAAGATGTCCTCGCCGAAGAACAGGCCGATGTTGTCGGTGGCGGCCGAGACCGCCTTGATCTCCTGAACCTCGTCCTCGGTCAGCGGCGGGCCGTCACCTTCCGCGGCCGCCTCCGCCATGGGCGCCACCAAGGGCCGCACCGTCTGGGCCTGGCCGGCGATGGAGGTCAGGCCGAGGGCGGCGGTCAGCTGCCGGAACAGGAGATAGCCGATCAGCAGCCTGGGCAAGGTCACAGCCCGGAACCCAGCAATCAGGCCGCGCGCCCGCTCCTGCAGGCCGGCCCGCTCCAGCACCCCGATCACGGGCAGGATCAGCCAGGCGACACTGACATAGCGGTTCTCGTTGAACGCCTTGCCGAAGGCCGAGATGACGTCCGGCAGCGAGTGGCCCGCCAGCATGCCGGAGATCAGGGCCGAGGCCACCACCACCAGGAGCGGGTTCAGCCCGACGGCGAACCCCGCGACCACCACCAGGACGCCCAAGAGCACAAGCATGTCGACCCCGACCTCCGAGAAGCGACCACTCTAGCCGAGTTTCTGGCGCCCCGACCAAGCGGTTTGCGCGCGCCCCGGCGCGGTCTATGCAACGGCGATGGCCCGAGGGGAGACGGCGGCATGACGGTGGCGGTTCTGCAGGCGCGGATGAGCTCCAGCCGGCTTCCCGGCAAGGTGATGCGGCCGATCCTGGGCCAGCCGATGATCGCCCTGCAGATCGAGCGGGTGCGCAGGTCCCGGCGCCTGGCAGAGGTGGTGGTGGCCACCAGCATCGACCCGTCCGACGATCCCCTGGCCGACTTCCTGTCGAGCATCGGCGTGCGGGTGGTGCGCGGGCCTCTGGACGACGTGCTGGGCCGCTTCATCGCGGTGATCGACACCCTGGGCCTGACCGGCGATCTGGTGCGTCTGACCGCGGACTGCCCGCTGGCGGACCCGGAGGTCATCGACGCCTGCATCGACCTGCGGAAGCAAGGCGGGTTCGACTACGCCTCGAACGGGCGCCTGCGCACCTATCCCCGCGGCCTGGATGTCGAGGTGTTCCGCATTCAAGCCCTGCAGCAGGCCGCCCGCGAAACCAACGCCCCCTACGACCGGGAGCATGTGACCCCCTGGCTCTATCGGCCGGGGTCGCCGTTCAGCCAGGGCGAGCTGGTCCAGGAGATCGACGAAAGCCCCCTGCGCTGGACCGTCGACCTGCCCGCCGACTTCGAGTTCGTGCGCCGAGTCTATGAAACCCTGTACCCGGCCAACCCGACCTTCACCTCCGACGACATCCGCGCCCTGCCCTTCGCCTGGCGCGAAGCCGACGTGGAAGGCTAGTCCGCGATAAGGTCCCAGGCGAGCGGCGTCCCCTTCGGCGCGGCGCGCGAGGCCCGCTTGCCCAGCACCGCGTCCAGGTGCTTGGGCGCCATGCCGAAGCCGGGGCGCACGGAGCGCACGTTCTGCGCCGTCAGCACCTCACCCGCGGCCACGTCCTCAGCGATGTAGAGCGAACGCCGGTGATCGCGGCTGGAGATCTCGGCCGGGGTCGGTCCATAGCGGATCTCGCCCAGGGCCTCGGCCGCCGCCCGGCAGTCGGCCACCAGCCGCGCGAGTTCATCCGGCTCCAGCGAAAACGCAGAATCCACCCCGCCCTCGGCCCGGCTCAGGCAGAAGTGCTTCTCGATGAAACAGGCGCCCAGGGCCACAGCCGCCACCGAGGCCGCCGTGCCCATGGTGTGGTCGGACAGCCCGGCCAGGACGTCGAACTTGGCCGCCAGATGCGGCAGGGTCACAAGGTTCATGCTCGACATCGGCGCCGGGTAGGCGCTGGTGCAATGGAGCAGGATCAGGCCGCTTGCGCCCGCATCCTTGGCCGCCGCGACGGCGTCGCCGATCTCCTCCTCGGTCGCCAGGCCCGTGGACATCACCAACGGCTTGCCGGTCGCCGCACAGCGCCGGATCAGCGGGATATCCACCAGTTCGAAGCTGGCGATCTTGTAGGCCGGCGCGTCCAGGCTCTCGAGCAGGTCCACCGCCGTGAAGTCGAAGGGCGAGGAGAAGATCTGGATGCCGATGTCGCGCGCATGCCGGAACAGCGCCTCGTGCCAGGCCCAAGGCGTGTGCGCCTCCACATAGAGGTCATAGAGCCTGCGCCCGTCCCACAGGCCGCCCTCGACCCGAAAGCCGGGGCCGTCGACGTCCAGGGTGATGGTGTCGGCGGTATAGGTCTGCAGCTTCACCGCATCGGCGCCCGAGGCCTTGGCGGCGTCGATCAGGGCGATGGCCCGGCCGATGTCGCCATTGTGGTTCCCCGACATCTCGGCGACGACATAGGGCGGACGGCCCGGCCCGATCTCCCGGTCCCCGATCTTCACGGCGTCCTTGGTCATGACACGGTCTCCAGTCGGCGAATAAGGGGCGCGGCGGCGACGAAGCTGTCGGCCTCCGCGTCGGCGGTCAGGTTGGGGAAGGTCTCGGCCGCGAACCGCCCGGTCCGCACCCGCAGCGACCTCAGGCCCGCCGCCTGCGCCGCCGCCATGTCGTGGCCGGGGTTGTCACCGACCACCAGGGTCTCGGCCGGCGTCCCGCCCAGCTGTTCCATGGCCTTCAGATAGGGACGCGGGTCGGGCTTCGGCCAGCCCAGCTCCCAGCAATAGACCACAGTCTCGACCAGGGCCTCGACGCCCAGGGCTTCCACCTTGCGCCGCTGCATCAGGCCAAGCCCGTCGGTGACGATGGCCAGGCGGTGATCCTGAGCCAGGTCCGCCAGGGCCTCGCGCACCCCCGGCCACAGGCGGATCGCCGGGCGATGGTCGCGATAAGCCTCCACCAGGCCCTTGATCAGGTCGGGCTGAGGGGCGACGCCCAAGCGCTCCAGGGCCACATCAAACACCTTGCCCCGGCCGTTGCGGGCCAGTTCCTCCAGCATCAGCGCCTCGACCTCGGGAACGGGCGCCCCGGCCAGCCCCGCTATCTCCCGCGCCACCGCCGCCATGCCCGAGCGGACATAGCTCGCCTCGTCGTAGAGCGTATCGTCCAGGTCGATCAGCAGGGCGCGCGCCATGCTCAGGCCCCGCCCGGCCAGTCGGCCTTGACCAGCTGGTCCTGGCTGTAGCGCAGCATGATCAGGCCATGCTGGATCGGCCGCGGCTCCCGGGCGGCGGCGGCCTCGCCGGCCGCCATCATCACCAGCCGCTCCGGCGAGGCCAGGCCCGCCTGGATCGACAGGTTGGAGGCGCCGCCGAACCGCGGATTGACCTCGATGAACAGGGGATCTCCCACGCCGTCCCAGAAGGCCTGAACCACATTGTGGCCGACCAGCCGCAAGCCCGCGCAGAGCTTCAGCGCCGCCTCGGTCAAGGCGGGCGCATCCTCCACCCGCGACTTCACCGCCTCGCCGGCCCGCACCTGAAGGCGGCTTCGCGCCACCGCCTGTAGGGGCGCGCCGTCCAGGTCCATCAGCACGTCGATGCTGTACTCGGGCCAAGAGCAGAAGGCCTGGACCAGCATGTCCACCCCCTGGGGCGTCCAGTCCGCGGCCTCGATCCGCCGCGCGCCACGCCCGCCCGCGCCCGCGACCGGCCGCACGAACACTGGAAAGGCCTCGGGCGTCTCGCCCGGCCCATAGGTCTTCGGCGTCTTGAGACCCAGACGCGCACAGGCCGTCCCGAAGCGGCGCTTGTCCGCGCACTCGGCCAGGGCCTCGGCGTCCGGAACCAGAACCGTCACACCCTCGCCCGCCAGCCGTGCTTTCAGCCCCGCCAGCGCCGCCAGCTCGCCGTCCCGCGTCGGAACCACCAGACCAATCTGATGCTCACGGCAGGCTCTCGACAGCGCCTCGCCGAACCCCGGATCATCCGTCCGCGGCAAGCTCACCGTCGCGTCAGCGAAGACCAGCCCGGCGCTGTCGCGCTCCAGGTCCGCCGCCAGCACCCGCCCCTTCAGCGGCGCGACCGCGGCCTTGAAGGCCTGGACCAGCAGGACCTTGGCCGCCACGCTGAGGATCAGGACGTTCATCGGACCCTAGCCGGCCACCCGGGCGTAGAGCACCTGGTTCCGCCCGATCCCCGCCTGGACGCAGCCGCGCCGGAAGGCCACCACGCCCTCCACCCCGCGCTCGCGCCACAGGCCCATCTCAAAGGCGATGCGGACGAAGTGGCAGTTCCGGCCCAGCGGCCGGTCGCGCATGTAGTTGGTGTCGGGGTTCAGCAGGAACAGGTCGACCGGGAACTCCGACAGGTGGTCGGTCACGCTCCAGCCGGTGGCCGCCATCGCCTTGGGCAGGGTGTCGGTGTTGAAGTAATTCAGGTGGTCGGGCGCGGCGACCCAGAACATCGGGTCCGCATGGCCGCGCCGGACGATCTCGGCCTGGAGCCAGGAATTGTCGTTGGGCACGGCGATCCGCACCAGGCCGTCCGGCCGCATCAGGGCGTGCAGGCGCGTCAACAGGCCCACCGGGTCGATCACGTGCTCCAGCACGTTGTTGCAGATCACCAGGTCGTACTGGTCGCCCCGGGCAATGGCCTGGTCCAGCAGCTCGAAGGCGTCGCCCAGCATGAGCTTGTCGGCCAGGCGGGGGAAGAAGGCCTGCAGGCCGTCATCGGTGAAGTCCATGCCCACCACCTCCCAGCCGCGGCTGGCGAAGTAGTCCAGGGAGAAGCCCTCGCCGACACCAACCTCCAGCATCCGGCCAGGCGGGCGGCCCCAGATGTGCTCAGTCTCGGCGGGCTGCAGCCGCTTATGCTCCAGCTCCTCGGCCGTGTAGCCGTGGGCATAGGGCGTCTGGCCATGGTCGGCGCCGAAGTACTTGTCGCGATAATAGGCGGCGAGCGCGTCCGGCGTCGGACGCGGCTCATATTCGAGATGCCCCTCGGGCCTTTCGACCAGCTTGAACTCCACCTCGCCCTCCTGCGCCGTGCCGGGGAACGGTGGCGCAGGCGGGTAAAGGCGGCATTAACCTTCTACCCGCGTGCGCGAACGCCGCAGGCGGAAGCTTCAGCGCAGGCCGGCGTTGATCCGGTCCAGCGCCGCCTGGCCCGGCGTCAGTTCCTTCTCGGTCAGGCTGTTCAGCGGAACATCCACCGTATCCAGGGCCTCGTGCAGATCGTGCGCCGCCGGGTCCACATAGAGCAGGCCGGTGACGATCTCGCCCGCCGCCTGGCGCTGGGCCAGGTAGCCCATGGCCGCGATCCGGTCGGTGGGATCGTAGTGCTCGGCGAGCTTATGCAGGGACAGGACCGAGCCGTCATGCTGGGTGACCTGCACCGTCGAGCCCGGCGCGTAGTCGACGTTGATCGGCTGGCGGGCCAGGACCATGTCGAGCTTGTTCACGCTCTCATTGTGCTCGCGCACATAGTCGTAGCTCTTGGTCGAGCCCGAGTGATTGTTGAACTGCACGCACGGGCTGATCGTGTCGATAAAGGCCGCACCCTTGTGGCTGAGCGCCGCCTTGATCAGCGGCACCAGCTGGGCCTTGTCGCCCGAGAACGACCGGGCCACGAAGGTCGCGCCCAGTTGCAGGGCGACGCTGACCAGGTCGATGGCCGAGTCGTGGTTGACCACGCCCTTCTTCGACTTCGAGCCCTTGTCCGAGGTGGCGGAGAACTGGCCCTTGGTCAGGCCGTACACCCCGTTGTTCTCGACGATGTAGGTCATGTTCACCCCGCGCCGGATGGCGTGGGCGAACTGGCCGAAACCGATGGAGGCTGAGTCCCCGTCGCCGGAGACGCCCAGATAGATCAGCTCGCGGTTGGCCATGTTGGCGCCGGTCAGCACCGAGGGCATTCGCCCGTGCACGGTGTTGAAGCCGTGGGAGTTGCCCAGGAAGTAGTCCGGCGTCTTCGACGAGCAGCCGATCCCCGACAGCTTGGCCAGCCGGTGCGGCGGCAAGTCCAGCTCGTAGCAGGCCTGGATGATGGCCGAGGAGATCGAGTCGTGGCCGCAGCCGGCGCACAGCGTCGAGACCGAGCCCTCATAGTCGCGGCGGGTGTAGCCGAGCGCGTTGGGCGTCAGGCTCGGGTGATGCAGCCGGGGCTTGGCGAGATAGGTCATTCGGCGGCCTCCGGAACGGCGCGGGTCCCGGTCGGATCGACCAGGCCCAGGCGGGCGCCGATGGCGCCGACGATAAAGCGGGCGGTGATCGGCGTGCCGTCATAGTGCAGCACCTTCACCAGCTTGGCCGGATCGACCTCGCCCTCGTTGATCAAGAGGGTCCGCAGCTGGGCGTCGCGGTTCTGCTCCACCACGAACACCCGGTCATGGGCGGCGATGAAGTCAAAGACCTCCTGGGCGAAGGGGAAGCCCCGCACCCGCAGGGCGTCCATGTGGGCGCCGTCGCGTTCCAGGATGCCCAGGGCCTCGTCCATGGCCGGCGCCGTGGAGCCGAAATAGATCACCCCGTCGCGGGTCGCCGCCTTGGCCTTGCGCACCACTGGGGCCGGCACCAGGGTCGCGGCGGTGGCGAACTTGCGCAGCAGCCGCTCCATGTTGTCGACATAGACCGCGCCCTCCTCGCTGTAGCGGGCGAAGGGATTGCGCGAGGTGCCGCGGGTGAAATAGCCGCCCTTGGTCGGGTGGGTGCCTGGATAGGTCCGGTACGGAATGCCGTCCCCATCCACTTCCAGGTAGCGGCCGAAGGTCTTGCCGGCCTCCAGGTCCTCATAGGTCATGACCTTGCCGCGATCGAGCTTGCGGCTGTCATCCCACTTGAAGGGCTCGGTCAGCCACTCCTGCATGCCGATATCGAGGTCGAGCATGACGAAGACGGTGGTCTGCAGGCGGTCGGCTAGGTCGAAGGCCAACGCCCCCATCTCGAAGCATTCGCCCGGATCCATGGGCAGCAGCATCGGGTGCTTGGTGTCCCCATGGCCCGAATAGGCCGCGCCCAGCAGATCGGCCTGCTGTGTCCGGGTCGGCATGCCGGTGGACGGCCCGCCGCGCTGGACATCGAAGATCACCGCCGGGATTTCAGCGAAGTAGGACAGGCCCACGAACTCGGTCATCAGCGAGACGCCGGGACCTGAGGTGGCGGTAAAGGCCCGCGCCCCATTCCAGCCCGCGCCCACCACCATGCCGATGGAGGCGATCTCGTCCTCGGCCTGGACGATGGCGTAGCGCGCCTTGCCGGTCTCAGGATCGGTGCGCAGTTCTTCGCAATAGCTGGTGAAGGCCTCGGCGAGCGAGGTCGAGGGCGTGATCGGATACCAGGCGCAGACGGTCGCCCCGCCATAGACGGCGCCCAGGGCCGCGGCCTGGTTGCCTTCCACGAAGATCCTGTCGCCCACGCCGTCGGCGCGGCGAACCTGCAGGCCCAGCGGCTTCAGGTGCTCGCGGACATAGTCCCGGCCCATGTGCAGGGCCTCGACATTGGCCTTGATCAGCCGCTCCTTGCCCTGGAACTGTTCGGCCAGTAGGGCCTCGATCACCTCAAGCTCAATGCCCAGCAGGGCGGCCAGCGCCCCGACATAGATGATGTTCTTGAACAGCTGGCGCTCGCGCGGCACCGAGTAGCGCGCATTGCACATGGCGGTCAGGGGCACGCCCACCACCGTGATGTCGGGGCGGAACTTCGCCTCCGGCATGGCCTTGGTGCTGTCGTAGAACAGATAGCCGCCGGGCTCGATCTCGGCGATGTCCTTGTCCCAGGTCTGCGGGTTCATCGCCACCATCAGGTCGACGCCGCCGCGCCGGCCCAGATGGCCCTCGCCCGTGACCCGCACCTCGAACCAGGTCGGCAGGCCCTGGATGTTGGAGGGGAAGATGTTGCGCGCCGCCACCGGCACGCCCATGCGCAGCACCGACTTGGCGAACATGGAGTTGGCGCTCGCCGACCCCGAGCCGTTCACATTGGCGAACTTGACGACGAAGTCGTTTACGGCGGTCAGCGGGCTTGGCATGCGCCGCCTCCCACGTCGTTGGCGTGGCTCATTTCCAGCGTGAACCTTTGCATGTCCCAGGCGCCCGTCGGGCACCGCTCGGCGCACAGCCCGCAGTGCAGGCAGACGTCCTCGTCCTTGACCATCACCCGGCCTGTCTTCAGCGCGTCGGAGACCATGATGGCCTGCTCGACATTGAGCGCCGGGGCCTTGAGGCGGGCCCGCAGGTCCTCCTCCTCCCCGTTGTCGGTGAAGGTGATACAGTCGGTCGGGCAGATATCGACGCAGGCGTCGCACTCGATGCACAGGGGCTCGGCGAACACCGTCTGCACGTCGCAGTTCAAGCAGCGTTGGGCCTCGGCGAAGCCCAGCCGGTCGTCAAAGCCCAGCTCCACCTCGACCCGGATATCCTTCAGGGCCTCGGCCTTGTCGCGCATGGGCACGACATGGCGGCGGTCATTGGAGATGTCGTTGTCGTAGGACCACTCGTGGATGCCCATCTTCTGGCTGATCAGGGTGGTCATGGGCGCCGGGCGCTCGGCCACATCCTTGCCCTGGCACCACTTGTCGATGGAGATCGCCGCCTCATGGCCCTGGGCCACGGCCCAGATGATGTTCTTCGGACCAAAGGCCGCGTCGCCGCCGAAGAACACGCCGGGCCTCGTCGACTGGAAGGTCACCGGATCGACCTTGGGCATGTCCCATTCGTCGAAAGCCAGGCCCAAGTCGCGCTCGATCCAGGGGAAGGCGTTTTCCTGGCCGACGGCCACCAGCACGTCGTCACATTCGAAGTGCTTGTCCGGATTGCCGGTGGGCAGCAGCTTGCGCCGGCCCTTCTCGTCATAAACCGCCTCGACCTCTTCGAAGAGCACGCCGGTCAGCTTGCCGTCCTTGTGGGTGAATTCCTTGGGCACCAGGAAGTTGAGGATCGGGATGTCCTCGTGGAGGGCGTCCTCCTTCTCCCAGGGGCTGGCCTTCATCTCGTCGAAGCCGGAGCGGACGATGACCTTCACGTCCTCGCCGCCCAGGCGGCGCGAGGTGCGGCAGCAGTCCATGGCGGTATTGCCGCCGCCCAGCACGATCACCCGCCGACCGATCTTGTCGATGTGGCCGAAGGAGACGTTGGACAGCCAGTCGATGCCGATATGGATGTTGGCGGCGGCCTCCTGGCGGCCCGGCAGGTCCAGGTCGCGGCCGCGGGGCGCGCCGGTGCCGATGAAGACCGCGTCGTGGCCCTCATCAAGCAGAGCCTTCAGGCTGTCGACCGACTGACCCAGGCGCATTTCCAGGCCCAGGCCCTCGATATAGCCGGTCTCCTCGTCGATCACTTCTTCCGGCAGGCGGAAGCGCGGGATCTGGCTACGGATCATGCCGCCGCTCTTGGCCTCGCGGTCATAGACCACGACCTTGTAGCCCAGCGGGGCGAGGTCGCGGGCCACGGTCATGGCCGCGGGCCCGGCGCCCACCAAGGCCACCGACTTGCCGTTCGGCGCAGCGACGCTGGGCAGGCGGGCGCTGATGTCGCCCTTATTGTCGGCGGCCACCCGCTTCAGGCGGCAGATGGCGACGGGCTCGTCCTCCACCCGGCCGCGCCGGCAGGCGGGCTCGCAGGGGCGGTCACAGGTCCGCCCGAGAATGCCGGGGAAGACGTTGGACTTCCAATTGACCATGTAGGCGTCCGAGTACCGGCCATCGGCGATCAGGCGGATGTACTCGGGGACGGGGGTATGGGCCGGACAGGCCCACTGGCAGTCCACGACCTTATGGAAATAGTCGGGACCCTCGGTACTGGTGCGCTGCAAATCCACTCCTCCCGGGCGCTCTATCCCCGGGACCGCTGAACCGAACGCAAGGAGCCTCTTTTCGGGCCCTCATCCGACATTCGCGCGCGCCCCGACGCGGCGTTGGCGGCAGTAAAGTCCCGAATGCCGCCCGCGCCAACCCGAATTCGTACAGATGTTTGAGTCTCGTTGCGGAAGCGGCGTCTGGACTTGGTCCGGCGGATGACTGCACCCTGGAGACTTGGCGGCGGGGGCCGGGGACGGATGCGGATAGTTGTGCTGGGCGCCAGCGGCCTGATCGGCGCGGAGGTCTGCGCCCATCTGCTGGCCTGCGGACACCAGGTCACTGGCGTCGCCCGCCATATCGACCGCGCGATCCGTCGCACGCCTCAGGTCCGCTGGCTGAAGATTGACCTGGCTACGGCCACAGCCGCCGACTGGGCCTCGCCCCTGACGGACGCGGACGCTGTGATCAATTGCGCCGGAGCCCTGCAGGACGGCCCCGCCGACAGCCTGGCCGGCGTCCACCTCGAGGGTCTGACGCGATTGGCCCAGGCCTGTCAGGCGGCGGGCGTCCGCCGGTTCATCCAGATCTCCGCCGCCGGCGTCGAGACCGCGCCCGGCGCCTTCAGCCGCACCAAGGCCGACGGTGATGCGGCGCTGGCGGCCACCGACCTCGACTGGGTGATCCTGCGCCCCGGCCTGGTTCTAGGCCGGGCGGCCTATGGCGGCAGCGCCCTGCTGCGCGCCCTGGCCGCCTTTCCGTTCGTGATGCCAGCGGTTCACGCCCAGGCGGTGACCCAGGTGGTGGCCGCCAGCGACATCGGCCGCCTGGCTGAGGCCCTGCTGGCGCCTGACGCCCCCCGCCGGTTGGTGCTGGAGGTCGGCGCGCCCGAGCCCACTCCCCTCGCCGAGGTGCTGAAGGGGCTTCGCGCCTGGATGGGCCTGAAGCCCGCCCCGGTCCTGGACCTGCCGCCGGTGCTGGCCCGGCTGACCGGCGGGGTCGCAGACGCCCTGGCCTGGCTCGGCTGGAAGAGCCCGATGCGCTCCACCACCCTGGGCCAACTCGCCCACGGGGTCCGCGTTCGGCCCGAACCCCTGCTGGCGGAGATGGGTCTCGCCCCCCGGTCCCTCGCCGACCAGCTGGCCCAGACCCCAGCCGGGGTGCAGGAGCTATGGTTCGCCCGCACCTACCTCTTGAAGCCCCTTCTGCTCGGCGGGCTCAGCCTGTTCTGGATCACCTCGGGCGTCATCGGCGTGATCAGCCAACAACCAGCCGAACATCTGCTGACCAGCGCCGGCTTCCCGCCAGCCCTCGCCAGCCTCGCCGTCCTGGGCGGGGCGGCGGCGGATGTCCTGGTGGGTGGGCTGGCGGCCTTCCGGCGGACGGCGAGGCTCGGCCTGCTCGGCATGATCGGCCTGACCCTGTCCTATGTGGTGGGCGCAGCGATCTGGCGGCCGGACCTCTGGCTCGACCCGCTCGGCCCCATGGTCAAGACCCTGCCCGCGGCGATCCTGGCCCTTGTCGCCCTCGCCATTCTGGAGGACCGATGAGCCTCTATCTGCTGGTCAAGCTCGCCCACATTATCGGCGCCGCCGTCCTGTTCGGAACGGGCGCCGGCATCGCCTTCTTCATGCTGATGGCGCACCGGACCCGCGACCCGGCCCTGATCGCCCATACCGCCGGCGTCGTGGTCCTGGCCGACACCCTGTTCACCGCCACCGCCGTCGCCCTGCAGCCGATCACCGGCCTGACCCTCGCCCACCTGGCGGGATGGGACCTGGGGAGCTTGTGGATCCTGGCCAGCGCCGGGCTCTATGTCGTCACCGGCCTGTGCTGGCTGCCGGTGGTCTGGATCCAGATTCGCCTGCGCGACCTGGCCCGCGCGGCGCACGCGGCCGGGGAACCCCTGCCGCCCGCCTATGACCGCCTGTGGCGAGCCTGGTTTGTGCTGGGGTTTCCGGCCTTTGCGGCGGTGCTGGCCATTCTCTGGCTCATGCTGGCCAAGCCGGCCGGCTGATCCCGGCCGCCAAATTATGGTCAATAAAGCGTGAACGCAGCGTCATCCGGACCGATTCCGCTTGGGGAAAACCCCTGCAGGCCTCAGGGTTTTTAGAGCCTCGCCAGACGAGTCCAGCCTCCAGATACGGGAGCCGCGTCATGTCCAATCCGTTCGAGATCGCCCCGCCGCAGATCGCCGACATCGAGCTGCACGACGCCATTCCCTCGCCCTTCGACGCCTCAGCCGAGGACGACGCCGAGGCGGTCCTGCACGCCGAGATCAACGGTCGCCGCGCCGCGGCCGAGAACCCGGCCGCCCTGCGCCTCGCCCGGGCGCTCTGATCTCCTAGGGTGTCATCCCGGTTTCCGTGAAGCGGAAGACCACACACTCTGACGTCATGGCCGGGCTTGTCCCGGCCACCCATGAACTCCGACTTGCAGGATCAGGCGCGTATGGGTGGCCGGCACAAGGCCGGCCATGACGTTGTGTGGTCAAGGCGCCGTTCTGCGCATCATCACCAGTCCATCATGAGGTCCTTCGTTGACGCCCTCTCGCGGCGGGCGCTGACCTGCGCCATCATCATCCCATGGCCTATTCCTGGACCGCGGGCGCCCGCCACTTTGTCTTTCCCGACCTGAAGACGGTGATGGCCAAGGCCACGCCGCCCCGGTCCGGCGACGCCCTGGCCGGCCTGGCCGCCGAGACCGCCGAGGAGAACGTCGCCGCCAAGCTGGTCCTGGCCGACCTGCCGCTCAAGGCCCTGCTGGCCGAGCCCCTCGTGCCTTACGAGACCGACGAGGTCACGCGGCTCATCTGCGACACCCATGACGCGGACGCCTTCGCCCCTGTCGCCGCCCTGACCGTGGGCGAGTTCCGGGAGTTCCTGCTTTCGGAGACGACCACCGGCGAGGTCCTGACCCGCCTCGCGCCCGGGATCACCCCGGAGATGGCCGCCGCCGTCAGCAAGATCATGCGCAACCAGGACCTGATCACCGTCGCCCGCAAGATCCGGGTGGTCACCCGGTTCCGCAACACCCTGGGCCAGGCCGGCGTCATGGCCGTGCGCCTGCAGCCCAACCACCCGACGGACGATCCGGCCGGCGTCACCGCCGCCATCCTGGACGGCCTGATGTACGGCTGTGGCGACGCGGTGATCGGCATCAATCCGGCCAGCGACAGCCTGGCGGCCGTAGACGGCCTGCTTCGCCTGACCGACGACCTGGTCCGCCGTTTCGAAATCCCCACCCAGACCTGCGTGCTGACCCACGTGACCAGCGCCATCGAGCTGATCGAGCGCGGCGCGCCGGTCGACCTGGTGTTCCAGTCCATCGCAGGCACTGAGGCCGCCAACGCCGGCTTCGGCGTCACCTTGGACCTGCTGGCCGAGGGACGCGACGCCGCCCTGTCCCTGAAGCGCGGCACGGTCGGCGACAACGTCATGTACTTCGAAACCGGCCAGGGCTCGGCCCTGTCGTCGGGCGCCCATCACGGCGTCGACCAGCAGACGATCGAGGCCCGCGCCTATGCGGTGGCCCGCGCCTTCGACCCGCTGCTGGTGAACACGGTCGTCGGCTTTATCGGTCCGGAGTACCTCTACGACGGCAAGGAGATCATCCGCGCCGGTCTGGAAGACCACTTCTGCGGCAAGCTGCTCGGCGCGCCCATGGGGTGCGACGTCTGCTACACGAACCACGCCGAGGCCGATCAGGACGACATGGACAACCTCCTGACCCTGCTGGCGGCGGCGGGGGTGAACTTCATCATGGGCGTGCCCGGCGCGGACGACGTGATGCTGAACTACCAGTCCACCTCGTTCCACGACGCCCTCTATGTCCGCGAGGTCTTCGGCCTGAAGCGCGCCCCGGAGTTCGAGGCCTGGCTGGCCCGGATCGGCGTCACCGGCGAGGGCGGCGCCCTGTTACCCCGCAGCGCCGGCCACCCGCTGCTGGCGGCCGTCTGATGGCCAGGCCCCCTGCCCGAGATCCCTGGACGCATCTTTCGGCCTTCACCCCGGCCCGCATCGCCCTCGGCCGCGCAGGCCCCGGCCAGCCGACCCGCGCCGTCCTCGACTTCGCCCTGTCCCACGCCCAGGCCCGCGACGCGGTCCACACGCCCTTTCAGGCCGAGGCGACGGCGGACGCGATCGAAGCCCTGGGCCTGACCACCGTCCTGGCGGACAGCGCCGCCGCCGACCGAGCCACCTATCTGCGCCGGCCGGATCTGGGCCGGCGGCTGTCAGAGGCGTCGCGGGCGCGCCTGTCGCCGCCGAAGGACGGCTGCGACCTGGCCCTGGTGGTCGCCGATGGGCTGTCGAGCGCCGCGGTCCACGCCCACGCCGCCCCCCTGATCGCGGCCCTGTCGCCCAGGCTCGCCGCCCT